>JBLYYW010000106.1:0-4500 GCA_048550155.1 Acidimicrobiales bacterium
ACCACTTGCTGAACGGGCTCTTGGTCTTGACCCGGGCCCGTTGGCGAGCAGCGAGCGCTGCTTGGGAGGGGGCTTCGATGCCGATGTCTGTCATATTTCCTCCAGCCGGGCTGTCTTACGGAAACTCCATGCGCTGAAGAGGGCAACGTGGAGGAAGATGAGTATCGAGATCGCCGTTGCAAAACCGAGGTCTTGGCCTCGTCCGCTCTCGAAGGCCAGTCGCCAGGTGTAGGAGACCAGGATGTCGGTACTGCCGGCGGGCGTTTGAGAGCCTGCGATCGGTGGACCACCTCGGTTGAGGAAGTAGATCACGTTGAAGTTGTTGAAGTTGAATGCGAACGAGGCGATCATCAGCGGCGCGACGGCGATCAGGAGGAGCGGCAGGGTGATGGTTCGAAAGGCTTGTGGGCCGTTGGCCCCGTCGACTTTGGCTGCCTCGGTGAGTTCGGAGGGAATGGACTGAAGGGCTCCCGTGCTCACCAGGAAGAAGTACGGGAAGGTCAGCCAGGTACTGACCAGCAGAATTGAGCCCCGGGCTACCCATGGGTTGGTGAGCCACGGGACGTCGAGGCCGAGAATCTCGTTGATGATGCCGAATTCTTTGTTCATCATCCCCTGCCACACGAGCACCGTGAGGAACGATGGCAGCGCATACGGGAAGATGAGCAGTGAACGGTAGAGCTTCTTGCCCCGCAGGTCGGGATGATCCAGTGTGATCGCCAACAGCAAACCGAGTGCGAAACCAAAAAGGACTGTGCCGGCCGCAAACACCCAGTTCCAGACGAAAACTCGCAAGAACGGTCCACGGATCGCTTCGGAGGTGAAAACCCGTTTGTAGTTCTCGAAACCGATGTTGATTTCCCAGCCGGGCGTGAGGCGTCGGCCGTCTTGGGAGCGAAAGTACCCGTCCTCGGGCCGGTAGACCACGCCGGTTTCGACGTCGGTGATCACATCAGCGGCGGCGTCGTACTGGAGTCGGTAGGCCACCAGCGACGCACGGCTGAACGTGCGGAGTCGGATCACGCCTTCATCGGCGGGAATCTCCAAGTTGGCCAGGTCTTGTTCGAAGTCGGCGGCTTGCCCCAGATTCAGCGCCGTGAAGTCACCGGCACGTTGGATCCGCTCGCCATCGCGTTCGATGTCGGATTCTTCGACCGGGGTGAGACCTTCGGTGGTGCCAACAAAGATCGAGGGTGGGTCGGTCCGGTCATCGGTGAGTATGAGGCCCAGTTCGCCGTCGCTGGACTGGGCGGCCCTGGCTGTGTACGAGACGTCGCTTTCGGTGGAACCGATCGAGGTGGCCACCACCTGTTCGACGGCCGACTCTTTGTCGAGGATGTTGCCGGTGCCGAGGTTGGTGGTCGATATGTACGCGGTGTAGAGAACGGGGTACAGCTGGAATGCGAGCAGGAAGATCGTTCCCGGCAGCAGATATTTGAACGGGATCGCCCACCGAGCCCGAGTGAGATAGATGACGTCGAGGGCAACCGTTGCCACGACCACGAAGACAACGCCGAGCCAAACTCCTTCGGGTACGAGCCGACCGACGGTCCACAGCGCCACACCGTTGATGGTTGCCAGTGCGACGACCTTGAAGATGAGTCCGAATGTGAAACGGTTCGGATTCCCGGCCAGTGGTGCCGTCACGACTTTCCCCTTTGTGGTGCCTGTCCAGTAGTTCTAGCCGCTGTTGGCGGGGTGCTCCAGTTCCCGACGCCGGCGAGCGAACGCCGGCCGGACGAAGAACGTCCGGCCGGCATTCTCAGGTTTCAGAACCCGGCTAGCCCTCTGCGATGAGCGTGCGGATCTGATCGGCGGCGTCGGCGAAGGCCACGTCGCCTTCGCTCTGACCGCTGAGGATCAATGCGTACGCGTCGGTCCAGGCCGACCACACCGAACCCATTTCGGGGATGGCAGGGAGGGGCTGGCCGTTGATCCCGGCCTCGCCGAAGCCCTGAATGTCAGCGTCTGTTGCGGCAGCAGTAAATGCGGCGTTGTGAGCCGGTGGGCGACCGCCAGCCTCGAACAGTCCCGTCTGCGCTTCCTCGGTGGACATCACTTCGGTGATGAAGGTCTGGGCGAACAGTGGGTTCTCGGCGTTGGCCGAGACCATGAAGCCCTGGACGCCAACGAAGGGTGATGCGGTGTTTCCAGCCAGCGGCGGGATCGGCTCGACGACGTAGTTGACGCCGGTTGCCTTGAAACCACGATCAGCATCGGAAACCGCCCACGGGCCGGTAACAGCAAAGGGTGCCTTGCCCTGGCCGAAGCTCTCGATCATGACGTCGTAGCTGAGGCTGGGCTGCAGAAGGCCCGACTCGGCCCAGGCCTGGAATTGCTTACCAGCGGCCAGGCCGCCGGCGCTGTCGAGGCCGAGGTCCTCAGGGTTGAGGCTGCCGTCGGCGTTTTCGCCGAACAGATACCCGCCGGCTGCGGTGTACAGCGGGAAGTCATGGAACGGGTCACCGGGATCGTTCTGGAGTGCGAGCGCCACTTCAGCTTCCCCTGATTCGACCAACCCGAGTGCGGTCGCTTCGAGGTCTTCGAAGGAGGCCGGCGTCTCGGGGACCAGATCGACATTTCGGATGAGCGCGATGTTCTCGATGGCGTAAGGGACTCCGTAGAGCTGACCCTCATAGCTCATGGCCGCGATCGCAACATCGGAGAAGTCTGACGCATTGGGGAGGTCAACCGGGGCCAAGAGACCCGAGGTCACCAGCTGGCCGAGCCAGTCATGAGCACCGATGATGACGTCGGGACCTTCGCCCGCGGGGCCTGCGGTTTGTAGGCGGTCACGAATATCGCCGAAATTCACTTCCTGCACGGCGGTGGTGATGCCGTTCTCGGTGCCGAACGCCGCAGCGAGAGGCTCGATCACGGGGGTTCGGGTGTCGTCGGCCCAGATCACCAGGTCAGCGTCGGCTCGCACAACTTCGGGTTCGGTTGTGGTGGTTGTTTCATCGTCAGCCGGAGCTTCGGTGGTGGTCGTCTCCTCCTCGGCCGCCGCAGTGGTGGTGGTTGTTTCCTCCACCTCGCTACCGGCGTCGTCGGAACCACTTCCGCAGGCCGCGGCAATGAGCCCCAGCACTGCGAAGAGCACCGCGAACAATCGCAGATTCTTCATTGGATTTCTCCCCAGTTAGGTGTTGTGCGAGGCGACTCTCGCCCCGCGGACAAGGTTGCCGTCGCGCTCTGGGCGCAAACGAACCATGTGCATTGAGCCTCCAGAATATTCCTGCCTTGCGAGAAAGTCGATAAGACTTTCTTGAAAGGAGGGTGACGTTTCCCACTAACCTCGGATCCATGGACCGGCCACCACTTCGTACTGTCGCCGCGTTGGCCCAGGTCAGCGAGCCGACGGTGAGTCGCGTGCTCAACGGCCGTACCGGGGTTTCGGACGCACTGCGGGCACGGGTGGTCACGGCGCTGTCGGAGTTGGGGTACCACGACGTTCCAGAACCAACCGTTCAGCGTCGAGGGGTGGTCGGCATCGTGTGCGGCGATCTGTTGAATCCAGTGTTTCCTACGATGCTCCACCACATCTCGGCGGCATTGGGCCGTCGCGGCTACTTGACGTCGGTGGCGATCGTCGACGAACACCTGAACTCCGAGGAGCGGTGCCTGCGGGAATTACGGGCCAATGGGGTCGATGGTGTCGTCTTGATCGGCGGCCGTCACGCCGAGGTCGGTGTGGACGTGGAGACGTATCGGCGGCTGATAGACAACGATTTGGCAGTCGTGCTCGTGAACGGCACCGAAACCTCGCTGCCGGTACCCCACGTCCGCTGTGACGAGGGTTTGGGCGCGGCCAAGGCGGTCGATCACCTCCTCGGGCTCGGTCATCAGAGGGTCGGGTGTGTGCTGGGCTCCCACCGCTTCATCCCCAGTCACCGGATGCAGAGTTCGTATCGCATGGCGTTGACCGAGGCGGGAATCGAGCCCGATCCCAACGACGTGATCGTCTCGTCTTCCTTCACCTTCGAGGAGGCCCGCGCCGCCGCATTCAGGCTCATTGACAGAGGTGTCACCGGCATACTGGCCGGCAACGATCTGATGGCGCTGGGAGTGCTACGGGCCGGACTGGACCTGGGTCGCAGTGTGCCTGGTGAGCTCTCCGTCGTGGGCTACGACGGCACCGGAATCACCGGCCTCACCAAACCGGCGCTCACCACTCTTCGCCAGCCGTTCGAGGAAATGGGCAATCTCATCGCGGACGCCATCAGGAGCGAGACCGAGGGTCGCGGTTTCCGCGACAGTTTCGTGTTCGAACCTCATCTCGTTGCCCGAGAGTCGAGTGGTCCGTTTCAGTCTTCGGCAAGGCCTGCCCGGTAGGCCTCTTCCAGCGCCAGCCTCATCTCGTCGGCGTTGGTGTCTTTGAATTGGCATGCATAGATGTCGGCCAGGTCAGGGGCCTGTTCGAGGGCCGTCCATGATTCGGGCGACCAAATGCCTGAGCGGCGCACCGCCTTCGCACAGTGGCCGAACACTTCGTCGGTTCGA
>JBLYYW010000107.1:0-9502 GCA_048550155.1 Acidimicrobiales bacterium
ACCGAGAAACCACTAACCGAGAAACCACAAAGCGCACCAGCTGAGGTCATCCCGCCGATCGTGCCCCACGAGCCGGTGATGATGCAGATCCTCGGGGGCATCGTCACGGCGGTCTCCAACAAGGAGGTCGATCTCACCCTCGACGACGGACGCCCCGCCGTCATTCACCGAGAGAACTTCGATCTTGCCGGCACCGATCCCACCACCGTGCTTCAGGTCGGCGACGGCGCCGAGGGAGCGGTGCTCTCACGGGAGGACCCCCGGGACCGGGTGGTTTTGTCTCGCAAATGGGTGCAGCGCGACCGTGCCTGGAAGAAGGCTGCACACTGCGTGGAAGATCACAGCACGATGCACGTCAAGATCGTCAGCGCCAGCAAGAAGGGCGTGGTTGTGGATGTCATGGGCCTTCGAGGGTTCGTCCCCGTCAACCATTTCCAGCTGGGATCCACACTACCGACGGACGAACTGGTCGGTCAGATGGTGGAACTCAGAGTCATCGCAGCCGATAGGCAGAAAGACAAACTGCTTCTGTCGCGCCGGTCCCAGCTGCTCAAGGAGCAACGTAAGGCCGAGGTCGATGCCCTCCACAAACTGAAGGTCGGCTCGGTGGTCAAAGGCACGGTGGTGGACCTCACCCAGTTCGGAGCCTTCGTCGAAATCGGCGAAGAGAACTTCCGGGTCAGAGGGCTCCTGCACGTGAGCGAGATGAGCTGGGAGCGGATTTCATCCCCCAAAGGCCACGTGGCCGTGGGCGACGAGATCGACGTCAAGATCCTCGACGTGAAGGTGAAGAAGAAACGGGTCTCGCTCAGCCGTAAGGAGCTGGTCGAGGATCCATTGGCTGCAATTGAAGTGGGCTCGATCCACACCGGCAAAGTGAAAAGGCTCGTCGACTACGGCGTGTTTGTTGACATCGGCCCGGCCGAAGGCATGGTTCATCTCAGCGAACTCGCTGAATACCGGCCCAGCCATCCCTCCGAGATCGTCCTCAAGGGCGACGAGGTGCAGGTGAAGGTTCTCAAGGTCAGCAAGGCAAAACGCCGGATTGAGCTCTCGATGCGGCAAGCTCTCTACCCTTCGTGAGGTGGCTGAAACCGAGACCGAAGCGGCCGTACTGGTCGAACACACCGTGGCGCTGCGAGATGCGATGGTGAAACTGGTCCCGCAGTGGGTCGAGAACGTCGTGCTGGCCCGTGCCCCCGCACCCGATGCCGCAAACACCCGGGACGCGGTCGGTCGGCTCCAAACCGAGGCCAGGAACGTGACTATTCCCAACCTCACCAGTCTCTTCGACACCGACATCGACGAGCAGCCGTCCAGCCCGCTGGAGATCGTTCGAACGCTCGTCCCTTCGATCACCCAAGAGCTCCACAAACTCCACGCCCCGACAGTGCCACGAGACCAGCACCGCATGGAGATGCTGGCCGACGACGCGTATGCCGTGACGCCGGCAACGTTCTCCGATATCGACGAGTCACTCCACCCCCTCGGGCTGGCATGGGGTGCAGCCAAAGCCCACGTCCATCTCCGCCGTCACGGCCAGAAAGAGTCCCCACCGGTGGTGGTGGTCTTCGCTCCCGAACTCGGCGATCGATCCCGCTTCGACGCCTACAACGTCACCCATGTGCGTTCGGCCGGCACGTTGGTCGAATTTTCCGAATCTGCCGAGCCTGACCTCATCATCGTCGACCTGGATCGCACGAGCGCACCGGCTGATTTCCGGCTTGCCAACGCACATGTGGTCGGTTTCGGATCCCACGTCGACACAGACCGACATGAGGCGGCCCTCGACGCCGGGTTCGACGCGGTTGTCGCCCGCTCGGTGTTCTTCCGGCGCCTCCCCGAACTGCTGGCCCCGGTGGCGAAGCTCCAGCGATGATGCCCGTGGACTCCTCAGCCCTGAACCATTTCGCCGGTGCCGATTCCTATGGACTCGACTACTGTCGGGCTCGTTCCGACGCCGCCGACGGGTGGCTTCGCACCGTGTTCACCGAAGCAACCCAGGGAGCTCACGACAAGGTCGCCCTGGTCGCAGTGGGGGGCTACGGGCGCGGGTTGCTCTGGCCTCAGTCAGACCTCGACTTGGTGCTGTTCCATGCCAAACGGCGCGATATTGCCGACATCGCCGAACGTATGTGGTATCCGATCTGGGACCAGAATCTCAAGCTCGGCCATGCGGTCCTCACGCCTCGCGAGGCGGCCAAGCTCGCCAGCACCGAGCTCGAACGTTCCACCGCGTTTTCGGCCATGCGGCTGATCGCCGGCGATCCCGCGGTGCTCGAGGAGGTGGAAGCGGCGGTCGCAAAGGTACGGCTGAAGCGGTCAGGGAATCAGATGCGTCAGCTGGCCAAGGTGATCGACCAACGGCACGAGGACTTCGGAGACGTCGCATTCCGCCTGGAGCCGGATCTGAAGGAAGGTCGGGGCGGTCTTCGAGATATCGATTCGCTGCGATGGGCGGAGTGGATGATGCCCGGCTTTGCGTCGGACCTGATGATCGGTCTCGACGATGCCGAAGAGTTCTTGTCCGCTGTGCGGGTCGAACTGCACCGAGCCACCGGTCGCACCAGCAACCGTCTCACCCTGGACGATCAAGACGTCGTCGCCGACCTCGTGGGTATGGGGTCGGGTCAGCACCTCATGAAAGCGGTGTCGCTGGCCGCCCGACGGATCGCATGGAACTCCGACGAGGCCTGGCGACGGTGGCGGAGGTCCGAGCGTGAGGCAGCTGCCCCCAATAGGGACCGAGACGAGATTCTCTCCGATGACATTCAGATCAGAGATGGCTCGCTGACCGTAACTGGAACCGCCAATGCGGCCCAGCGACCACAAGTGCTGTTGGAATTGGCGGTGGAGGCGGCTCGACGTTCGCTGCCGATCGACCGCTCCACGCTGCGACGCCTTCAGGTGGAGTGTTCCCCGCTCGATGAAGTGTGGGATGAATCGTCGCGTCGATTGTTCGCCGAGTTCTTCTTGGCCGGCGATGTCGCGTTGGCGGTCGTTGAAGATCTCGATGTGTTCGGCTTGATGTCCCGCATCCTCCCCGAGTGGGAACGGGTTCACAGCCTGCCTCAGCGCAACGTCCTGCACACCTTCACCGTCGATCGGCACCTCTGTGAGTCAGCAGCCAACGCCTCCGCACTGGCCGACCGCGTGTCGCGGCCAGACCTTCTGGTGGTCGGTGCGTTGTTGCACGACATCGGCAAAGGATTCCCTGGCGATCACACCGAAGCAGGGATGGAGGTCATCCAGCGGATCGGAGACCGGATGGGCTACTCCGAGGACGACACCGCCGTACTGGTCGATCTGTGCAGGCACCACCTCTTGTTGAGCGACGTGGCGGTGCGTCGCGACCTCAAAGACGAAGGCACTATTCGATCGGTCGCCGCCGCGGTCGAGTCACCCGAGTTCCTTCATCTACTCACCGCTCTCACCGAAGCCGATTCCATGGCCACCGGACCGGCGGTGTGGGGAAGCTGGAAGAAGCGACTGCTGAATGACCTCGTGAACCGCACCGAGTCGATGCTGAGGGGGGAGCCCATCGAAGCCTCGAACCCGGATTGGCCCGGTGAGAGCGTGCTCGAACGGATCGCGACGGGGAGTCGGAGCATTGAAACCAAGTCCAATCGGATCACGGTGATCACGAAGAACCAGCCGGGCGTGTTCGCTCGGATCGCCGGGGTAATGGTGATGAGCGGTCTCGATGTGATCACCGGCGAAGCCATCGTCGACTCCGACATGGCCGGCATTCGGTTCATGGTCAGCTCGGGCGGAGACCACCGAGTCGAGTGGGAACCGGTGGTGCCGATGGTCGACCGGGCCCTCGACGGGCGTCTGGCAATAGCAGCCCGTGTGGCCCGGCGAGCCGAACAACTGAACCGTTACCGCCGCCGGCTGTCCGCAATTCCGCCCACCACCTCGGTCAAAGTCGACAACGAGATCTCCGAAGTGTCGACCGTGGTCGATGTACACGCACCCGACTCGGTCGGTGTGCTGTACCGGATCACCCGAGCGATGGCCGATCTTCGCCTCGACATTGGAACGGCCACGGTGCAAACCCTCGGATCTCAAGCGGTCGACAGCTTTTATGTCACCGACTCGTTCGGTGAAAAACTGAGTGACGAAATGCTCACCGAGCTGGAGCTTGCCATCCTGCACGCGATCGAGATGCAGCCATGACCGAACCGGTTTCCTCTCAAGATCTGCTCCGTTGGGCTGAAGCGCTGGCGGGTATCGCCCAGACCGGCCTGGCCTTCTCCGAAGTTCAGTTCGAACGGGACCGGTATCAAGAGGTCATCAACGTTGCCGCCGAGATCAAATCGAGAGCGTCAGCCGATCGTGTCCATGAGGCGGCGGAGTTCCACGAGGAGTGGATGACGTCGGTACGGACCGGGTTGGCCGGATACGCCACCCCAAAGGTTGCTGTCGGTGCCGTCGTGGGAAACGACGATGGAGAGTTGTTGATGATTCAGCGGGCCGACAGCGGCATTTGGCTGTATGTCACAGGTTGGGCCGACATCGGCTACTCGCCGTCAGAGGTGGCCGAGAAGGAAGTGCTGGAGGAGACCGGAATCGAGTGCCAAGCCATCCGACCGTTGGGGATTTACGACGGCCTCCGCCTCGGGTTCACCACCATCCCTCTGTACTCGATCGTGTTTCAGTGTCGTGCCACAGGAGGCGCTCTGAATCCTGACCCCAGCGAGGTGACCGACGTCGGATGGTTCACACCGGAAAACCTTCCCAGCCCGATCGCATCCAGCGAGCGGTGGATCGATCTTGCCTTCCAGGCGGTCCGCAACGAACCGATCGATGTGTACTTCGATCCGCCTCGGCCCGAGGTGTGGAAATCTTAGTTGCTCCGGAGGTCGTAGCGGTACACGTTGGTTTCCCGCTCGAGGAAACCGATCCTTTGGTACAGGCGATTGGCGGCCTCCCGGCTTGGGCGGCTGGTGAGATCCACTGACACTGCGCCATTGTCCCTGGCCATGTCGAGGGCGAACCGGTTGAGCTTGTCACCCACCCCCATGCCCCGTGCGTCGGTGTCGACAACGACGTCTTCGATCCACGCCCGCACGCCGGTCGGAATCCGGAAGAGCACCAGGGTCAGCGCACCGAGAACTGCTCCGTCGTCGTTCATCGCCAGGAGAAGGTGTGAAGCATCCGAATCTACGATCTGCTGCAGCTCATCGGGGGTGGGCGCTGGATTCGAACGCGAAAGCTGGGGAATCAGCTTGTCCATCGCTGTGACCAGCGCTTCAGTTACCTCGGAGGCCTCGATGATCTGCACCATTCCAGTGTAGAACCCACTTTGGGGACGGGTGCCGAAGTGTCTGCCCGGCATCGTCAGCGGTACCGTGGTTGGCGTGGCATTTCTGGAGTACTCCAACCGCCCCGACTTCCATTCACCATTGCTGATCATGGCGTTCGAGGGCTGGAACGATGCCGGTGATGCTGCGTCGTCGGCGGCCCAGTACATCGCCGAGCAGGCCAAGGCCGAGACCTTCGCCGAGCTCGATCCCGAGCTGTTCTACGACTTTCAGACGACCCGGCCGATGGTTCGTCTGCAGGGTGCCAACCGGCAGATCGATTGGCCCCAGAACACCTTTGCTCACGGATCGCTCGGAGGTCGCGAACTCATCATCCTTCGGGGGATCGAACCTCAGCTGCGGTGGCGAACCTATGGCGAGACCATCCGTGACCTCGCCATCGATTGCGGGGTCGAGATGGTCGTGAGCCTCGGAGCGTTGATCGCCGACGTGGTGCACACTCGTCCGGCCACCATCTATGGATCCGCCCTTACCCCCGAACTCCGGGATCGTCTCGATCTCGAGCCGTCCACCTACGAGGGGCCAACCGGGATCGTCGGCGTGGTCCACACGGTCACCCACACCGCCGGACTCGACTCGGTTTCGCTGTGGGGTGCGGTTCCCAGCTACGTACCACACGCCAGATCACCCAAGGTGTCCAAGGCGTTGGTGGAGCGGGTGTCGAATCTCCTGGATCTACCGATCCCGCTCGATGAGCTCAGAAAGGCCGCCGAAGAGTACGAGGCGCAGATCAACCTGATGATCTCCGACGATGACGACATGGCCGAGTACGTGGCCAACCTCGAAGCCGAATACGATGCCGCCATGAGCTCTGGTTCGGGAAATGAGCTCATCGCCAAGATCGAGGAGTTCCTGAAGGAGCAGTAGCTGTCTCTCTCCAGGCTTGCTCGTACGCTCACACCATGGACTTGAGTGACACAATCCGTCTGGAACGGCCCGAGGATGGGGTCGCCGTCCTGCGGATGGACAACGGCGAGAATCGGTTCACCCCCGAGGTGAACGATCACTTCAACACCCTGTTGGACGCGGTCGATGCCGACGAGTCCATCGGGTCATTGGTGGTCACCGGTACCGGCAAGTTCTTCAGCAACGGGTTCGATATCGATGCTCTCGCCGCAGCCGGCGACGACGCCATTGAATTCGTCGGCAACACCGAGAAGATCTGGGCTCGCCTGATGGCGGCACCATTCACGGTTGTCACCGCTGTCAACGGGCATGCGTTCGGTGCGGGAGCGATGCTGGCGCTCGCCGGCGACCTGAGGATCGGTCGGACCGAGCGAGGGTTCTGGTGCCTGCCCGAAGCCGACCTCGGGATGCCGTTCTCGCCGGCCATGATGGCGCTGTTCGACGATGTCCTCGGTCGCCCCGTGGTCGCCCCGTTCATGACCACCTCAGCCCGCGTGCCTCCCGATGCTCAGTTGTCAGCCGGTGTGGTGCAGCAACTGGTCGACGTCGAATCGCTTGATACTGCGGCGCTCGCGCTGGCCAAGGGCGCTGCACATCGTCGCGGTGCCAACTTGGGTCGAATCAAGCACCTGATCCACTCCCAGGTGATTGCGTTGGCCGGTCGCGTGTAGCTCACTCGAGGCGGACTATTCCGGATCGGCAGCGCACCAGCCGTTACGCTGCGCCAGTGTCCGAAGGTTTGACCATCGAGCAAGCTGAAGCCGAATTGACCGCTGAGAACAGGAGCGAGCTGTTCGGCTGGAAGATGTTCGACTGGGGTTGGTCTGCATTCAGCACGACCGTCACCACGGCCCTACTCGGGCCGTACCTCCTCGCCCTCGGTGAGGACGCCGGTGGTGTCAGCTTCCTCGGCCTCACGATCGACGAGGCAAGCTACTTCCCCTACATCGTGAGCATCTCCGCAATGTTGCAGGTGTTGGCCTTGCCCCTCGTCGGTTCCATCACCGACTACACCGGGGCGAAGAAGCAGCTGATGATGGCGCTGGCCGGTGTGGGTTCGGTGGCCACGGCGCTGTTGTTCTTCGTGGTTGAATCCACGATTCTGCTCGGAGGCCTTCTGTTCATCGTCGCAGCTGTCGCGTTCTCGTCGGCTTCGGTGATCTACAACAGCTACCTTCCCGACCTGGCCCCTCCAATCCTGAGAGACCGGGTCAGCTCCGCCGGGTTCGCCTACGGCTACTTGGGTGGAGCCATTTGGCTGGCAATCAACTTCGCCCTCGTCGCGGCCCTCGACGACGGCACCGCGGTGCGGATCAGCCTCGGCGGTACCGGCATCTGGGCGCTGGTCTTCATCTTCGGGTTCACGGGGCGACTTCTGCGGGACCGGCCCGCAGCTCGAGAAAGGCCCGCTGACATCGGGTGGCTCAAACTGGGCACCAGCTCAGTGCTGGCCACTTTGAAAGAACTGCGCGCCAAGTATCCGGTGACGTTCAGGTATCTGATCGCCTACCTGATCTTCAACGACGGAATCGCCACGGTTATCACTGTGGCGGCGTTGTTCGCCGCCGATGAACTCGACACCGAAGCCAGCACGCTGCTGCTGTTGGTTCTGATGATTCAGTTCGTAGCGGTACCGGGGGCGGTGATGTTCGGGCGTCTGGCAGAGCGGATCGGTGCGAAGACTGCGTTGATGCTGAACCTGTGCGTGTGGGTTGGGCTGGTCCTCTACGCCTTCCTGTTCCTCCGCAACGACACTCAGCTGTTCGTGATGGGATTCTTCCTCGCTCTGGTGCTGGGAGGGTCACAGGCCCTGAGCCGTTCGCTCTACTCACAGATGATTCCTCAGGAGCAGGAGGCGGAGTACTTCGGGTTCTACGAGATCGCAGCTCGCGGCACGTCCTGGATCGGTCCGCTGGTGTTCGGTCTCGCCAACGATGTCTTCGGATCCCAACGGAACGCCATTCTCGTGCTGTTGGTCTTCTTCGTCGTCGGCCTGGCACTGTTGTTCCCGGTCAAGGTGCGGGACGGAATGATTGCCGCCGGTCAGGACCCCACCGGATTGATGGTCTGAGGCGGGAAGCGAACAAACGTTCGATACGGTCGTTTCATGACCGACTCCAAAAACCCGAAGACCGCCGAAGACTGGGAACAGGTTCGCCGCTCCGTCGCCATGTTGCCCCCGGGCTCCTGGGCCATGAAACGAGAACAGGCGCTCACCGCCCTCAGTTCGCTGATCAACTATCTGAAGAAGGCCGCCTGAGTTCGAGCGGATCTAGACGCAGAGTTCGCCGGCCAGGCCCCGACCGCAGAGCGTTGTGCGTTCTACCGTGCTGAGCGCAAACCCTTCGCCACCCTCGGTCGGTTGGCCAAACACGTGCAGCCGTACGCCCACCACCGAGTCATCAGCCAGACCGATCACGTCGTAGGTCACCTCGCCGAGATCGCCCACGGTCGGAGATGCGATCATCGTGATCGTCGGCTCGACCGTGTCGTCCCTTGGGTATGCCTCGGCTACCACCCGACCGAGCTCGAGCATCGTTTCGGCGGCGGGAATCTCCCCATCGAACTCGGCCACGATGTGAGACGTCGCATCGTCGACACCACCGAGATAGGCGAGGAACCTCATGTTCGCCCAGCCGATCCCTTCGTCGACCTCGACCTGATACCAGAACGCACCCGGGACCTGGCGGGCCCGACCGGTAGCGACAGCCTCGTCGGTCGGGTTGAGGGTCGCCATGATTTCGAACCCGACGCCAGGTCCGCTCCGAATGTTCAAGACATCATCGTGTGCTACTCCGACCACTCCCAACACGTCGCCTGGTCGAGCGAACATCTCCACTTCCGTGCCGGGAAGTGACGTTGTGGGTTGACCTGTGGTGCCGGTGGTTTCCGGCACCGTGGTGCCGGTAGTCGTCGAAGTTGTGTCGCCGGTGGTTGTGTCGCTGGTGGTTGTGCTGGAGTCATCCGGAAGAATTGTTGTAGCCGCCGTTGAAGTTGTGGCCGATTGGTTCCCCTCAGATCCACATCCAGCGAAAACGGATGCCAACAGGGCCAGAACGATCACCACGCGGGTCGATGTTCCTCGCATGTGGCAACAGTGACTCGAGACCTCTGAAGTGACAAGAGGCTTCGGTCATCTCGTCATTCCTCGGCTTGCACCGGTTCGATGCGACTGATGGGTCCGTCGAGGCTGACCACATACATCTCGCCGCGGCTGTCCACGCCGAACGCGCCCAATGCGTTTCTGCCCAACTCGAGGTTGAGTTTGC
>JBLYYW010000108.1:0-3882 GCA_048550155.1 Acidimicrobiales bacterium
CCGAAAAGGATGACCAGGAGTTCCCAAGGGAGTTGCTGGGGGAACGCGATATCGAGCAGCATCGCCCGAATGCTGGCTTGACTCGGGTTCTCCTTCAGGACGCCGATCAGCGTGGCAATGCTGCGGTCCCGCCCTCCTTTCGTTTCCGCCAGGACACCAGCCATGAGAACTTTCGCTTCAGAGTTCTGCGGGTCGAGCGAGAGCGCCTCGAGCAAAGCCCCCTCGGCATCTTCAAATCGATTGAGGTGGTAGTACACCCGACCGAGCAGTACCCAGTGGTCGGAGTCGTCGGGTTGTTGGGTCAGAACCCAGCCGACTTCCTCGTGGGCCTCATCAAGTTGGCCCGACCGGGCCAGACATGTGGCGAGGCGGGAGCGCAGCAGCGGCACGTGAGGAGCGAGCGCGACGGCCGACCGTGCGTCTTTGAGGGCTTCCCAGGGGCGCCGTTGGGCCTCCCAACTGAACGAGCGAGCCAGAAACGACCATGGTGCATCCGGGGCCATGGTGACGAGACGGTTGGCTTCTTGATGAGCCTCACGTGTTCGATCAAGGTTCAACAACGCGAAGACCCGCAGCCGGGCTGCGGCAGCGGACTGGTTCAGGGCAGGATCGGCCAGGAGTGTGAGGACGTCGTGGTGACGGTTGACTGCGGCCAGCTGTTCAGCTCGCAGAACTCGATCCTCCTCCACATCCCGACCGTACCTGAGTGGTTGGACAGTCCTGACGTGAGGTCGATTGGGTCGATAGGCATCTTGGCCTATTCGCAGGGCGGACACCGGCCTCAGGCCGGGCTTGGATGGAGTAGGTACTTTCGGTGTGCGGTATGGCTACTTGTTTTCGCGTCGCGGTGATGTCGTCCTCTGGCGTATCGGGTCCCGTGACGTGCACCGGGGAACCGGTCGAGGATGTAACGATCTCGTGCGATCCCCACACGACGCTGATCGGGGATCTGGCCGAACTGGTCGGCTTCGGCCGTGGACCGCTACTTGTCGACGGTCGCAGGTTCCCTCCGTCCGCAACGGTCGCCGAGACGACCCTGACCGACGGCTCGGTCATGGGCACACCGTGCCATCCGGGTCGTTCGGTTGCCACAAGCGGTCGAGGTCCGGTCGTGTGGGTGGAGACGATCGCCGGTGAGAGCAGCGGACACAGCCAATCGTTGCCGGTTGGCCGATTTCATCTGACGTTGCAGGGTCCTGACCTGGAAGTGACAGGCGCTCGGACCGCCGAGACCCGAATTCTCCTCGACATCGGCGAGTCGTGGGTCACGATCAGGGCAGGAAACAGTCCGGTTGTCGTGGACGGGAGTCTCCTCGAACAGCCCATTGCCATCCGCCCCGGCGACGGGCCGATCGTGAACCTGGGTGACACTCGCCTGAGAATCTCGCCCTGGTTGAAACCTCCCGGCCGAACCGAGAGTGATGGAGCAGTTCATCGGGTTCCTCGCGTCCCCCTCGTGGCGCCAGACCCTTCCTTCGCCACCGACGTGACACCATCAGCAGCTGCGGAACCTCAGCCGCTAAGTTGGATCTCCTTCGCTGCCCCCATCCCCGCGGCGATGATCATGGCCATCGCACTCGGCCGTATGATCTTCATGTTGTTCGCCATCTTGAGCCCGATGGCACTGATCGGGCGCTGGTACGACGGGAAGCGGCGCCATCGAAAACAACAAGCGCAGTACGAGCTGGATCTCCAGCTCCTACGGCTCGACGCCTTTGACCAAATCATGAAGGCCAGGGTCGATGCGACCTCCTACGCTCGTGCCAAGCACCCCGACCCCGTCCAAGTCGTTCAACGCGCCATTCGGACCGATCCCCGTCTGTGGGAACGCCGGCCCCAACATGATGACTTCGCACATGTCGCTGTCGCCGTGGGTGAGCCGGCATGGCACTTCGAACCGCCGCTGCCGTCTCCGGTCGAGGATCTCGCGGAAGCGATCAACTATCTCACTTCGGCTCCGATTCCGGTTGATCTGAAAGCGGGCCCGTTGGGTATCGTCGGCCCTCGGAGCCGGGTCCTCGCAGCAGCTCGGGCTGCGATTGTTGAACTCGCAGCCCTGTCCGGCCCAGTTGACCTACCGATCGCAGTGATCGCCCCCGATGATCGGGTGCCCGACTGGGACTGGACGAAGTGGCTTCCCCACCTCGGTTCACCACCTCGGGTTGCCACCACGAGCCAGGCGGTGGGCTCCGTTCTCGATCCGCTCAGGACGACTGGCCACACCGCGACGAACACGGCCACCCCGGAGGGCCCGCTGGCGGTGTTGGTCATCGACGGCATCGACCTGTTGCGCCGTCACGACTCACCGTTGCGCACGGCCCTCGCTGACGACAGCCGCATCAGCGCCATCGTCATCGCCGACAACGAAGCGGACCTGCCCGCAAGCTGCACCTGGATCTTGAACATCGACCTCGATGGAATCGGCGCAGTATCCGATCTGGCGACCGGAAGAAGAACCGAACACGTGACCCCGGTTGGAATGGACACCAGCACGGCCACCGAGGCGGCACGCGCCTTGTCCAGGCTCACCGATCCGGACGGGCCGGCAACCACCGCTCAGCTTCGCACCCAGGTGGCCCTCCCTTCGGTGACAGGTCCGATCGACGCAGCGTCAGTGCTCCACCGGTGGGCCGCAGAAGGGATCGATCCGAACCCGACCGCAACCATTGGCACCGGCACAGCCGGACCGCTCGAGATCGATCTCGTACACGATGGTCCACACGCCTTGCTGGCGGGCACGACAGGGGCCGGAAAGAGCGAGCTCCTTCGCTCGTTCGTGCTGTCGATCGCCACTCGATACAGCGCCGAGACGGTGAACTTTGTTCTGGTCGACTACAAGGGAGGTGGGGCCTTCGATGCGTGCGCCGACCTACCCCACACCGTGGCCGTGGTGACCGATCTCGACGGACATCTCGGGGCACGCGCGCTTCGTTCGCTCCAGGCTGAACTCAGATTCCGCGAGATGACGTTCCGCGAGTCCGGGGCCCACGATCTGAAGAGCTATCGCTCGAAGACGGGACCGATGCCCAGACTCGTTGTTGTCGTCGACGAGTTCGCAACCCTGGCGTCGGATCTTCCGGATGTTCTCGATGCACTGGTCGACATCGCTCAACGTGGTCGATCATTGGGAATCCACATGGTCCTTGCCACTCAACGACCCGCTGGCATCGTCGATGCAAAGATCAAGAGCAACACCAACCTCAGGATCAGTCTCCGGGTACAGGACGACAGTGACTCTCAGGATGTACTCGGGACGAACCACGCAGCCCGGCTCGGTCGTTCCGAGCTGGGTCGTGGTTTCGTGCGGATGGGAGCAGGTGACGTCGTCCCCTTCCAAGCAGCCTATTCGGGAGGGGTCACACCGGATCCGGCCAGCCGTTCAGGCGCAACAATCGAACCATTTCGCCTCGTTCCCGGAGTGCTCGATTCGGCCGGCGAAACCGAGGGGCAACCCAGCGACCTGGTGCGCATGGTCCACGAGATCGGACTCGCTCACGAGAAGGCCCAGATCGGTGAAACCAGGAAGCCGTGGCTACCGGTCCTGAACTCTTCGATAGGGATCGATGAACTTCCCGTTGGTACCGGAGTTGTGATCGGAATTCTCGATGTCCCGGCCGAGCAGCGACGCCAGGAGCTCGCCGTGCCCCTCGGCAGTGAGCATGTGCTTGTGTTCGGAGTGGATCAGCGAGAGACCGCAGCCAGTCTGCGCACAATCGCTCTGCGGGCCATGACCGAGTTCCACCCTGACGATCTGCACGTGTATCTCATTGACTCCGGATCTCGCAGTTTGGGGGCGTTCAGAGCCGCACCCGCCGTTGGTGGGTACGTGGTTCACGATGATGCGGGTCGGCTCGACCGCATGCTCACCCTGCTCGAGTCCCA
>JBLYYW010000109.1:0-3805 GCA_048550155.1 Acidimicrobiales bacterium
CCATCGTTGTAGATGGCCCCACCGTTTCCCCCGCCAGGAGTGCCGGGCTGGGCCGGGTTGGCGCCGTTGCCGATGGCGTGGTTGTGGCTGAACATGCTGTTGAGGATGGTGAACGACGCACCGATGGTGCTGATGCCGCCGCCGTTTGAACAGACATTGGCTTCTGCGGCGCTACCACCGAAGGTGGAGTTGGTGATGTACACCGGGAGCCCGTTGAATTGGCTGAGGACCCGCAATCCTGCGCCGGCCACGTCGGGACCAACCGACTCGCACCGGTTCGAGGTGAAGATCGTGTTGACAGCTTTGAACCGCCCACCCCTCACGAACACGGCACCGCCACCCATGTAGCCCTGGCCGACGGAGTTGCCGTCGGTGAAGCGGATGTTCTGGACGGTGAGGCGTGGGTGATCCTGGTTCTGGCAGTGAGGGGTGGTCCAGACCTGCGCTGGATCGCAGGTGTTCATGTACAGGATCCGCCGCTCCCCACGGCCCGACAGCGTCACGAGTCCACCGCCGTCGATCACGATGTCGGGATCCTGATCGTTGACAACCTTGGCGGTTGCGTACATTTCGATCGTGACTGGATCCGACCCGCAGTCGAAGGTGATCGTCCCGCCCTGGGCCACGGCGGCCACGACCGCGGCCGAGGTGCAGCTCGCTGGGGTTCCGTTCCCGATGACATGATCTGGTGAGCTCGTCGGCTCTTCGCCGGCACCGGTCGGTACGGCGGCGGTTCCGAACGGGTTGCCTGGGTTCTGCGGCCCACCGGGTGCGGCCGGGTCGGGACGGTACGGGTAGCGGGCTTCGAATTCAGCGCCCGCACTGACCCAGCGCACCACCGCTCCGCGGGAGATCGATGCTCTTGCTTGGTTGAAGCCGGCGTCGTTCGTGCCCTGGAGCAGATCCAGCCAGTAGGCGAAGCCCGCTTCGTCGTAGGCCCGTCCCAGCACGTTGGCGTACACCCGGCGCAGGTATTCTTCGTCGGTTGTTCCCTCGTAGTTGTTGGCGAACTCGTCGGATCCGGTGAAGTACCCGGCGATGTCGTCGAGCGAATGACCCGACTCGTTCACGTCCAGCCAGTACTTGGCACCGACGAGATCGGGTTCACGATCGAAGAAGGCTCGGTACAGGCGCAACACGTCGCCGTGGGTGTCGGGGGCGTAGTCGACGGAGTTGATGATCCCTTGGATTGATTCGGCGTTCTGAATGGTGGGTGCAGCGGCCGACGCCGGGACGCTGACGATCGATCCAAGAACCAACACAACGAGCGGGAACAACAGGCGGCGAGTCACACCGGTCTATCGACCAACCGAGGTCGAAACCCTGAGCGGTTTGTGCCCAGCAACTATCTGTCTGAACCACTTGTATGCGCCGGTGTCCGGATCTCGCGACAATGGAGTGGATGATTCGGGGTGACGATGTCGAGTTCGGCTGATACCGGAGGTGATCCTGGATCGTTGGTGTGGTCCGAGCTGGACGAAACCAACCAGGCTGAGGTTCGATCATTGATCCTGGATGGCCTCGGTGAGCATTGGGGGTCGATCAACCCGTCTTTGAACCCTGATTTGGACGACATGGTCGCCACCTACGGCGCGGGCAGCACGGTTGTGGTTCGAGGCTCCAACGGCGACCTGCTTGGCACTGGAACGATCGTGATGGGGGAGCGTCACGTTGCCGAAATCGTCAGGATGTCGGTGGCACAGCACGCCCGTCGCCACGGCATAGGGCGACTGATCGTTGAAAGACTGCTGGATACTGCGAGATCGCTGGGTGCCGTGGCCGTTGTGCTGGAAACAACATCGGCCTGGGAAGAGGTTGTCCGCTTCTATGTTTCCTGTGGTTTCGAGGTCACCCACACCACGGAGAGCGAGTTCGGGACCGACACATGGTTCAGGTATGAGCTGTAGGGCTCCGGGGTATGGCGAGGTCCGCCCGACCGTTTGTGCAAAGTACCCGTCGATTGCGGTGAAGCCCTAGGGTGAGCACCTGATGACCTCGTCACCCGAGTCGAAGTCGAGGCGCCTTCCGTTACGAAGTCGCATTCGCTACAGGTTCGACAACCTGTTGGCGCGTGGCACCTGGGCTCCACTGCTGTTGCTCGGCGTGATCACCCTGGTCGCGGTGTTTCTGAGCAGTCTGCTCCTGGCGGCGTCCGGCGTCTCCTTCGCCGGAAGTGAGAACGACACGTTCATCGAGGATATCTGGCAGTCCGTGCTGCGAATCATCGATCCTGGAACGATGGCGGACGACGTTGGGTGGGGACGGAGAGTCCTCGCCATACTCGTCACGTTCGTGGGCATTCTGGTCGCCGGAACGCTCATCGGTTTGATTGCGAGCGGCATAGAGCAACGGGTCGCCGAACTGCGCCGGGGTCGGAGTCAGGTAGCCGAGGAGGGTCATGTCGTGATCCTCGGGGCGTCAAGTCGGCTGCCCATCGTGGTCGAGCAGCTCGCGTTGGCGGGCCGGGCTCGAGGTGGCTCGGTCATCGTGGTGTTGGCGGACGGCGACCTCGAAGCAGCCCAGGACGAAGTTCGGGCCACCGTTCCCGATCTGTACCGGAGCCGGCTGGTGTTCCGCTATGGCGATTCGACCCGCATCTCGGAGCTGGCCATCGCCAATGTCGCCGGTGCCCGTTCCATCATCGTGTTGGGCAACGACGACGGCGAAAGCGACGCCGACGCGGTCAAGACGGTCTTGGCTGCGGGTGCAGTTGTTGGCGGCTTCGATCGGGTGCCGATCGTGGTAGACCTGGAGACGCCGGAAACAGGACGGAGTCTGGTGCGAGCGTGCGGCCCTGCGGTGTACCCGCTGGCCGGGACCCAAGCGATGGCTCGGATTACTGCGTTCACCCTCCGCGAGGGCGGGTTGAGTCAGGTGATCTCCGAGCTCCTCGACCTCAGGGGCTGTGACATCCACGTCCACGAACCGATGCTGCAGATCGAGCAGACGTTCGGTGAACTCGTGGTGAGCCTCGACAAGATTCGCCCGATCGGGCGGATCACCGTGGGCGGGGATGTCGAGATCAATCCCGAACCACAGACGCGGCTCAACCCCGGTGACCGCTTGGTGGTGATCGCCGATGACCAGGCGTTGACGATCGACGTGGAGCGATCGAACGCGGTGCCGGTACAGCGGCGTATTCCCGGCCTCGTGATGGATGAACCCCAGCTCGAGCATCTGCTTGTGCTCGGCTGGAATGCGCTGGGTGCTCAGCTGATAGCCCAGCTCGAACGAAATTCGGAGCCGGGCTCATCGGTACGTATCGCCTACGACCGGAACATCATCGACCCGGCCACCTTCGACCTTCCCAAAACTCGGCGAATTGACGTTGAGACCGTTGAGTTGGATCGACCAACCCTGCGTCAGTCGAGCGAGTTGCTCTCCGATGGTTTGACCTCGGTTGTCGTGCTTGGCTATCGACGGTCGCTTTCGGTAGAGCAGGCCGACAGCGCCACGCTGCTCAACCTGATGCTGCTGCGGAGAGAGTTCGAGACATGGGATGGGCGGCCTCCGCGCGTGGTGGCCGAGCTGCTCAACGCCGACAATGTCGAGTTGGCCCGCGTGACCGGTGCCGACGATTTCGTGGTCAGCGATGCGGTCGCCAGCCGGTTGATCGCTCAAATGGCCGAGCAACCCGAACGGCGCCTTGTGCTTCAGAACCTGTATTCGGGCGAGGATTCAGGGATTCACCTGGTTGGGTCCGAAGAGCTCGGATTGGTAGGCAGTAGGCGGTTCCAGGACATCGTGACCACGGCATACGCGGCGGGTCTGCTCGCCATCGGCTGGCGCCGCGGGCCCGCCCACG
>JBLYYW010000110.1:0-18926 GCA_048550155.1 Acidimicrobiales bacterium
AGTTGCGGGGTTCGAGCCACCAACGGTGCAATCGAACGGGTCCGAATCGACCCCGACACGCTCGACGTTCGGTTCAAGGTCATAGGCCAAGACGCCTGGAGCGACGAACCGGAGTTCGACCACTCTCAACCGATTCCCGGAGTGTGTGGATCCGGCATCATCGAGATTCTCGGAGAGATGTTCACCACTGGCGTGATGGACAGCGAGGGTGTCATCGCAGGCGGTGCCGCCGATCGGAGCGACCGCATCGTCCAGGACGGTCGGACCTACTCGTTTGTGATCCACTCTCCGGCCGAGGGCCCGGACCTCTGCGTCACCCAAAACGACGTGCGAGCCATTCAACTGGCCAAAGCAGCACTCCGGGCCGGTATTGATCTTCTGCTAGAGCACGCCGACATCACCTCGGTCGACGACATCCGGCTCGCTGGTGCCTTCGGGGCCCACATCGACCCGGTGTACGCGGTCGGTATCGGTCTGGTCCCGAACGGTCCGCTCGGACCCGACGCGGTGGCCTCCACCGGGAACTCGGCCGGGAACGGTGCGATACGTATGCTTCTCTCCCAGGCTGACCGCACCGAAATCGAAACCGTCGTCGCAACCAAGGTGACAAAGATCGAAACCGCCACCGAACCGCGATTTCAAGAACTGTTCGTGGATGCCATGGCATTCCCCCATCGCAGCGAGTCCCCGCTCGCCGCCACCGCCAACGGTGGTCGGCGGCGACGTCGACGCGCCAACCCATAACCAGGAGAACCCGATGACCGACACAGCAGAATCAACCCCTGCACCGCGACGGGGACGCGGCGGTGGCGGGCGGGCAGCACGGCAGGCGAAACGCTCGGCTGCCATCGCCGCCGACGCGTACCTCATCCGCTCCCTACCTCCCATCAACGTGCTCGACGAAGCCGGTCTGGCCCAGATCGAGGAGAACGCCGAAACGATCCTCAGCCAGGTCGGTATCGCGTTCCAGGACACTCCGGCTGCGCTCGAGTTGTGGAAGGCTGCCGGAGCTCATGTCGAAGGCGAATTGGTCAAGTTCCCTCGTGGCTTGTGTCGCCAGATCGTGCAGGAGAACGCCCCCAAGAGTTTCACTCAGCACGCCCGCAATCCGGCCAAGAGCGTTCTGATCGGCGAGAACGCGACCGTGTTTGCGCCGAACTACGGATCGCCCTTCGTCACCGATCTCGATCTGGGGCGGCGCTACGCCAGCCTCGAGGACTTTCAGAATGCGGTGAAGCTCATCTACAGCACACCGGCGCTGCATCACAGCGGTGGAACGGTGTGCGAACCGGTGGATGTCGCAGTGAACAAACGCCATCTCGACATGGTCTACGCACATCTCAAGTATTCCGACAAGCCTCTCATGGGATCGGTGACCGCTCCGGATCGAGCCGAGGACTCGGTTGAACTGTGCCGAATCGCATTCGGCGGCGATCTGGGCGACCGAACCGTCCTCACATCGCTGATCAACGCCTCGTCACCGTTGAGGTGGGACGCCACGATGCTCGGCGCCGCCACTGTGTACGCCAAGCACAACCAGGCGAGCATCATCTCACCGTTCATCTTGGCCGGTGCGATGAGCCCGGTCACCATCGCCGGGCTGGCGGCACAGGCTCTGGCCGAGGCGTTGAGCGGCATGGCCTACTGCCAGCTGGTGCGGCCCGGTTCACCGGTGATCTTCGGAACGTTCGCCGCATCGATGTCCATGGCTACCGGCGCCCCGACGTTCGGAACACCTGAGGCCGGCTTGGCAATCTACGTGATGGCCGAACTGGCTCGACGGGTCGGGGTTCCGTTCCGCTCCGGCGGCCAGTTCACCGCTTCGAAAGTTCCCGACGCCCAAGCGGCCTACGAAAGTGCTCACACGCTGCTCCCAACCGTGCAGGCCGGCGTCCATTTCGTGCTTCACGCTGCCGGTTGGCTCGAGGGAGGCCTGGCGTTGTCGTTCGAGAAACTGGTTCTCGACGGTGACCAGCTCGGAGCGATGTCGGTGTACGGCAGGGGTGTCGATGTTTCAGAGAACGGCCAAGCCATGGAAGCATTCCTGACCAATCCTCCCGGTGAACACTTCCTGGGCAACGGGCACACCCTGAAGAATTTCGAGACCGCGTTCTGGCGTAGCGAGCTGGCCGACAACAACAGCTTCGAGCAGTGGAGCGACGAAGGTGGCAAGACCTCAGCCCAGCGGGCGAACGAACGGTGGAAGCAGATGCTGTCGGATTACACCGAACCTGAACTCGACGATGCCTACGACGCCGAGATGAAGGGTTTCATCGATCAACGAAAGTCGTCGATGCCAGACGAGATCGGCTGAGGATCGAGCCCGGTGCCTTACGTCGTTCAGATGACACGAGGCGACAGGTGACAGAGGGTACTGTTTCCTACCATGTCGAACGGTCAGATGAGTCGACGCGCACTCATTGCCGGCGTCGCCGGACTCGCTGCCTACGGGCTGCCAGCGCCTGCGGCAGCCCAGTACCTCAGTAGGGTCGCACGACGCCAAAATGCGTTTGAGATTCGTCCCCGCTCAGACTGGGCGGGAACCGACCGGCCACCCAAATCCGAGCCGATTCCAGAAGACGTTCAACTGCTGGTGGTTCACCACACCCTGATCCCGGGCAACGGCTACCGAGAAGACCAGGTCGCCAAGTTGTTTCGCGATATCTACGACTTTCATACCGGACCCGAAAAAGGGTGGCCCGACATCGCCTACAACTTCATGGTGGATCAGTTCGGTGGAATCTGGGAAGCCCGTGAAGGAAGCCTGGATGGACCGGTCCGCGGCTCGGCTACAGGCGGCAACCAGGGTTTCTCACAGCTCTGCTGTTTCATGGGCGACCTCTCCAACCAGCCTCCGACCGAGGAAGCGACAGCCGCGATGGCATGGCTGTTGGCCCAACTCGCCGACCGTTATGACATCGACACCAGTCCGGGAGCAACGGTCACGCTGGAAAGCCTAGGTTCGACCCGATTCGCGCCGGGCGAAGAGATGACCCTCTCCACCATGTCCGGACATCGCGACGTCTCGCTCACGGCCTGTCCCGGCGATGCCGGATACGCGTTTCTGCAGCAAACACTTCCCGGCCTGGTCAACGCACAACGGAGCGAGATCGCCGAACCGACGACCACAACCACGACTACTGTGCCGTCGACGGTTGCCACCACTACGCCGCCGACAACAGGAGAGCCCCCGACCACCGTTCAGGAGGAAAGCGCAGCAAGCGACAATGACGCCCTCGACGACACGGCCGGTGCGACTTCGGGCGACGGCGAGAGCGGCGACGACGACGGCTCGACGCTTCCGCTGCTGATCGGAGGTGCGGCGCTGGCAATCGCAGGAGCCGGGATCGTAGCCGTTGCAAAAAGAAGCCTGGATGACGAAGACGACGATGCCGACGGCAGTAGCACCGAGATTGCGGCCAGCCTCGTAGCTGACGACGAACGGGAGGATGGGACGATCAACCTGCCCACCCGACTCGGCCTTGACGCGGAGGTGCCCGATGCCTTCGTGCCGGGCCCGCCGCCTGAACAATCGGTTTCGGAACGAGCCACAGCCATCCCGGTACCTCCACCGGCGCTGCGGTCCACCCCCGAGGGGCCACAGCGGGTGTGGTGGGCAGTGGCCAACGACGCGTCCACCTATACCGAGAAGGCGGTCGAGGAGCTGACCCAAGACATCCAGTTCCACGCTACTCACACTCCAAAAGACCCCGAGATCGATCGGATGGAGTGGTCCCGTCTCGACTCGCTATTGGCGAAACGAGCCCATCAAACCACAGCTGCGATCGTTGCCGCTCGGTCCAACGCCGTGTTCGTTCTCCGGAGCGAACCCTGCCTCGTGGTCGTCACCACACCCGATGGGATAGAAAAGCGCGACCGCGGTCGTGAGGCGCTGAGCATCGAGCGAGGCGACGTGGCTCGCATCGCCGTTCACTTCGACAGTGAAGACAGCTACCCCGACATCGAGGTAACCGCAAACTAGGGAACCGTCAGCGCCGTTCGATTGTGGGCTGAACGTAGGTCCATCCGAATCGGCCTTTGATGCACAAGTGCCCGTGGGTGACGCTGTGGTCGGCCGGCGACGTGACCTTCACGATCGTCTCATCCTGCACATGGAGCTCGAGATTGCAGCCAACCCCGCAGTATGAGCAGACCGTTCGGGTGACGGTCTGTTCTTCGGGTCGCCAATTGTCCGCCTCCCGCATGTCGAACTCGGTCTTGAATTGCAGCGCTCCGGTAGGGCACACCCCAACACAATTACCGCAGTACACACAGGCGGAGTCGGGTAGGGCGACGTCGAATTCGGTGCTGATCCGAGCGCCGAAGCCGCGCCCTGAAACCGCGATAGCGAATGTCATCTGGGCGTCGTCCCCGCAGGCCTCGACACACTTGTAGCAGAGCACACATTTGTCGTAGTCGCGGATGTACAGCTCGTCCTGAATCTTGACATCCTCGTTGATACGAGCTGCGTCCGGGCCATAGCGGTCGGGCTCGGACCCATAGCGTTCCATCCAGCCATGAAGGTCGTCGGCCTGACTGAGATCAACACCGGAACCGAGGAACTCGAGCACCATCTTCCGACTGTGACGCACCCGCTCGCTATCGGTCTGGATCTCCATCCCGCCCTCGGCCTCGCGGGAACACGATGGCACGAGGGTGCGGGAACCGCTCTGTTCAACGACACATACCCGACATGCGTTGACCGGGGTGAGATTCTCGGCGTAACACAGCGTCGGAGTGTCCACGCCCGCAGCTGTGCACGCGTCGAGCACGGTTGCGCCCTGACGCACTGACACCGCCCGGCCGTCGATCGTCAACGACACAGATGTTTCGGTTGTGGGAGGTTCCAGGGTGCTCATCTCAAGCTCCAATCAAACCGAGAGCGATCGCCGAGCGAACGGCGGTGGATGCGGTATGACCGAGCCCACAGATCGAGGAATCCTTCATGACCAGGTCCATGTCGTCCAGCAGTGCGGCCTCACCGTTCATGGATCGACCGGCGGTTCGGATCAACAGTTCATGCTGGCGGACCACGCCCACACGGCACGGCACGCACTGCCCACACGATTCGTTGCGGAAGAACTCGGCGATCCTGGTGGTGACCGCAGTGAAGTCAGTCTCGGTGTTGAACAGCTTCACCACTCCCGAACCCAGCGACGCATTGGCCGCTCGAGTGTCCTCGAAGGTGAGACGCATCCTGAGCGCATCGGTGCCGACGAAGCTGCCGGCCGCGCCGCCGAGAAGCACGGCCCGAAGCTCACCATCCGGACCGCCGGCCAGATCGATCAGTTCGCCCAAGGTGATGCCGTGTGGAGCTTCATAGAGCCCCGGGAGAACGACGTGGCCGGACAAACAGAACAGCCGGGTCCCGGTGGAATCTGCGGTTCCCAGTTGGCGGTACGCGTCGGCGCCTTCGGTGAGGATCCGAAGTACGTTGACCAGAGTTTCGGGGTTGTTGACCACGGTTGGCTGTTTGAAGAGGCCGTGAGTGGTGGGGAACGGGGGCTTCTGTCGAGGTTCTCCTCGGAACCCTTCCAGCGATTCGAATAGCGCGGTCTCTTCACCGCAGATGTAGGCGCCGGCTCCTCGGCGTATCTCCAGATCGAAGGCGACGGAGGAGCGAGCGATGCGTGGCCCGAGGAACCCATGTTCCCGGGCGGTGTCGATGGCATTCTGCAACCGCGCCGTCGCCAATGGGTACTCACCACGTATGTAGATGAAGCCCTTCTGGGCACCGGTGGCGAACCCGGCGATCGTGGCTGCCTCGATGATGGAGAACGGGTCGAGCTCCATGAGATGTCGATCTTTGAAGGTCCCGGGTTCGGATTCGTCGGCGTTCACGACGATCCATTTGGTGTCACCAGCTGCAGCCCGCACTCCCCTCCATTTCACCGCCGTTGGGAATGCAGCGCCGCCCCGACCTTTGAGTCCGGCGGCTTCGACTGCGTCGAGAACTCCTTCGGCCCCCATCTTGAACGCCTGGGTCATGGCGGCGTACCCGCCGTAGGCGACGTAATCGTCCAGACTCTCCGGATCGGTGACCCCCATCCGGCGGAGGAGTCGAAGCGAAGGACTCCCGTGTTGGGGGATCACCTTGTAGCGCACCGCCGGGTTGTCGGCTCCCACAGAATCGGGGCGGCCTTGGTTGCCCTGGGTGAAGGTGGCAGGCGCTCGTTCGCATTGACCCAGGCAGGGGCTCCGATGGACGTGAGTTCCCTCGGCTTCCAACGAAACGATCACACCGTCGGCGCCGGCGAGCTGGCAGGCACCGTCAACACAGACATGAACCACGTCGTCGGTATGGCCGGGGTCATCCATCCTGAACATCTCATAGAAGCTGGCGACTCCAAAACCCTCCGCCGGAGGAACGCCCAGACGTTCTGCGATGTAGTTCACACCGCCGTGGGAGATCCATCCACTGGTGTTGTGAAGGGCGTGAAGGGCCGGCAGCAACGCATGTCGGCGCTCGTTTGCCCGATGGAGCCCGCCCCGCACAAGACGGTCGCCTTCGTCGACGAGTACTGGGTCCAGGCCACAACCGGCAATGGCCGCATCGATGGCGTTCGCCTCAGCTTCTGTAGCGCGGTCAGCGGTGAGATGTAGATCTGTCATTGCAGCGTTTTCTGTTGGAGCGTTCTTCTAGCAGTGCGGCAGGACCCGTGTCGGGCGTCGGTCAGGCATTGACGAGCTTCTCCACCCGGATGCTGGCTGCCTTGAATTCGGCTGTCCCGGATCGTTTGTCCCACGCATCGTTGGTCAACCGGTTGATATCCACCAGCTCAGGGAAGTGGAAGGTGGTGAAGGTGAGGCCGACAGGAATGTCGGGCTGAATGCGGACTGGCATCTCCACCGAGCCGCGGGGTGAACTGACCCGAACGGTTTCACCATCGGCCAAGGCCAGGCGGGCGGCGTCGGCGGGATTCATGTCGAGGGCATTGCCATACCGAATCGGGCTCTCCAGCGCTCCACTCTGCACACCGGTGTTGTAGCTGTCCAGAGCACGGCCCGTCGTGAGGCGCAGGGGGAACTCGTCGGTGAGTTCTTCCTTGGGGCCCTGGGCAACAACGGCGGAGAACGGTGCTCCGGCGCGGCCGCCGAGGTCGTCCTCCCACAGCCAACCATGCAAGAACGGACTTCCGGGGTGATCGAGATCGGGACACGGCCACTGCAACCCACCCTCGGCCTCGAGCCGCTCGTAGGTCATTCCGCCGTGCATCGGCGACAGCGAACGCAGCTCTTCCCACAGGTCCTCCGGGGTGGGGTCTCCCCATTCGGGATACCCCATCAGGTGAGCAAGGTCTCGAAGGATGTGGTGATCATGATGAGCCTGGCCCGGCGGTGGAACCGCAGCTCGGACCCGCTGGACTCGACGTTCAGACGAGGTGACCGTGCCATCACACTCGGCCCAGCCCACCGAGGCCGGAAGCACGACATCGGCCATCTCGGCGGTGCGGGTGAGGAAGATGTCCTGAACCACGAGAAGGTCGAGACCCTCGAGCAGTTTGCGGGCGTGGGCAATGTCGGCTTCGGAATCGGCTGGGTTCTCGCCGATGACATACGCAGCGGTGATCTCGCCCCGCTCCATCGCCTCGAACATCAGCGTGAGGTGGATGCCATCCTCGGGCGGCACCGGGCGACCCCAGACCGCCTCGAACTTGGCCCGGTGATCTGGGTTCGTGACGTCCTGGAATCCAGGAAGCTTGTTGGGCAGAGCGCCCATATCGCCCCCGCCCTGCACATTGTTTTGACCTCGCAGAGGCACCAGACCACTGCCCCACCGGCCGATGTGGCCGGTGAGCAAAGCGAGGTTGCACAGTGCCAGGACGTTGTCGACCGCATTGTGATGTTCGGTTATTCCCAGCGTCCACAGGATCTGGGCTTTCTCGGCTGTGGCGTACGCGCGAGCCATCTCGGCGATCGCTGCCGCAGGAACCCCGGTGAGTTCTTCGCCTCGATCGAGGGTGTACTCCGAGAGGCTGTCGACGTAGGCATCGAATCCGGTGGTGCTGTGGGCGATGAAGTCTTTGTTGTGAAGATCGTTGCTCACGATGTAGTTGGCGACGGTGTTGGCCAACGCCACATCGGATCCCAGTTCGAGCCCGACCCACAGATCCGCGAACTTGGCCGAGCTTGTGCGGCGCGGGTCAACCGCATACATACGGGCGCCGTTTTGCAGGCCCTGCATCAAATGGTGGAAGAAGATGGGGTGAGCTTCCCGGGCGTTTGAACCCCACAGCAGGATGACGTCAGTTTCCTCGATCTCCTTGTAGGAGGCCGTCCCGCCACCCGCTCCGAACACTGTCGCCAGACCGACGACGCTAGGAGCGTGTCAAGTTCGATTACAGGAATCGATGTTGTTGGTGCCCAACACAGTACGAGCGAACTTTTGGGCCGCGAAGTTCATCTCGTTGGTGCTCTTCGAACACGAAAAGACGGCGAATCCATTGCCGCCCTTGGTGTCTCGGACGGCACTGAAACCGTCGACCACGCGGCCCAACGCCTCGTCCCAGGTGGCCGGTCGTAGTACGCCGTTCTCCCTCACCAACGGTTCGGTCAGACGGGGCTTCCGAGAAGTTAGAGCCATTAACCAAGTGTAGTTCAGCCGCACGTGTCGTTGGTCACGATCGGAGCGAGTTCCCGCCTGGCGGAAGGGGTTGAGCGCTCTCGGCCGCTCCACATCTGGGCCCACTATCTTGAATCCAGATGGAGAACCTCGCACTCGCCAAGGGCAATCTGGGTCAGCTGTGGTGGGCCGGCGTCCATGCGGTTCGGGGACGACCTGCGGTCCAGAACGCACTCATCTCCCTCGGAACACCCAAACCGGATCGGATCGTGGCGGTCGGAAAGGCGGCGGCGGCGATGTCGGCGGGCGCCCTTGACCATTTCGGAACAAACATCCCGACGCTGATCATCACCAAGACCGGCCACGCTCGAGACGTCATCCAGGCCGAGGTCATCGAGAGTTCGCACCCCGTTCCCGATCGCCGGTCAATCGCCGCCGGAACGCGACTCAGAGAGGTCGTTTCGCAATGCGGCGGCACGGACCACCTTCTCGTGCTGGTTTCGGGAGGTGCCTCATCGCTGGCTGAACTACCGACAGCTGGGACTTCGCTCGACGACATCGCGACCGCCACTTCTCAGCTGATCGCCGGTGGCGCCGACATCCACCAGATCAACAGCGTCCGACGCGAACTGAGCCAGCTGAAGGGAGGGGGCCTGTTGAGCAACTTCATCGGCGGACGGGTGACAGTGCTGGCGATCTCCGATGTGCGTGGCGACGACATCGAAGTGATCGGCTCGGGAATCGGCGTGGTACCCGCCGGCCTACCGGCGACCTCAGACACAACAGTGATCGCCTCCAACACCCACGCCCGAAATGCGGTGGCCGCCGCAGCAGAATCAAGAGGGCTCACCGTGCTGACCAACGAGGAAAACCTTCACGGGCAGGTAGGGCGAGTTGCCGCTCTGGTGGGTGAGACTCTGTCCAGTGGCGGTCCAGGACTACACATCCTCGGCGGCGAGCCGACCGTCGAGCTTCCCCCCAACCCCGGCCGAGGGGGACGAAATCAGCACCTCGCGGTGCTTCTGAGCCGTGAGTTGGCCGAGCGCGGGTCGTCAACGACCGCCCTGGTAGCGGGGACCGATGGAACCGATGGTCCGACCGACGACGCCGGAGGATGGGCCGATGCCCTGCTCTGGTCCGCCGAGGCCCGGACCGCACTGGAGACCGCCGACACCGGAACGTTTCTCGACCGATCACACATGCTGTTCACGACCGGTCCGACCGGAACCAATGTCATGGACCTCGTGGTTGCGGTCTCGGAGCCCACATGAGCCATCTGCCCTCCCGCCGTTTCCAGCTGAGGATCCCCACCAGAGGACTGTTGCCCGGGCAAGCTGAAGTACCTATGCGGGTGAAACGGCTTGCCAAAGGACTGACACGTCGAGCGAGATACTCGGGACCGATGGGGCGGTTCACGACCGACCGAGAACGGTACGTCCATGTCGGGATCGGCGAGGTGGGCGGCTGGCTGGCGCACGACGTTGTCTTTCCGCTCGGCGAGTTGGCCGATGCCCAGAAAGGGCTCGGCGTGACCGGGGGTGCGGCCGAAATCGGCGTCCACCACGGGCAGTTGTTCATCCTGCTCGCCCTCTACCTGTCCGAGCACGAACGAGCCGTGGCCATCGACCTGTTCGAACAGCAGGGTCAGAACATCGACGGGTCGGGCGAGGGTGATCGCGAGATCCTCGAAGCGAACATGACAACCGCAGGTGTCGATCGTGACCGGGTCGAACTGATCACCGCGAATTCGCTCGATGTTGCAGCCGACGCAATCGTCGCAAGTCTGGGTGAACCGGCGCGGTTGTTCTCGGTCGACGGGGGCCATACCCCTGAGCTCACCCTCAACGATCTCCAGCTTGCGCACGAAACGGTGGCCAAGGGTGGCATCGTCATTCTGGACGATGCCTTCAGCCCCATGTGGCCCGGGGTGATTCAGGGGCTTCTCGACTACCTGGAACGACCCGAGTGCCTGAAACCGTTTGCGCTTCTCGGCAACAAGACGCTGCTAACCCACGAAGAATTCTGCAAGCCTTACCAAGATGTTCTGGTTCCGTTCACCGCACATCTCCACCACCGCCTTGACAATGTGTTCGGCCACCCGGTTCAGATCCTGAGGGCCTAGGCGAACAGCTCGTCGGCGTGTTCCTCTACCTTGTCGAGCACGGTCAGGTTGTGCTCGAGAAGTTCAGCTCCGTTGGGTTGTTTAGCGGCGGCGAAGGGCAAGAACCGGCGAAGGGCGCCCAGCAGTGGTTCCGGGTCGTGCACCACGATGGAGATCCGCTCGAACATATAGATCAATCGTTGCGGGGTCCAACGGAACGGGTCCTGCTCCACCGAGAAATCGAGGGCCTGACCGATCAACCTCAGGTCGGCCTCGGAGGGCTCGGACGCCGCTTCGGACCGGTAGATCGCCAGCCCATGGTCGCGCTGTTCCCCTTCGTAACCAAAGAACGGTTCGACCGTGGGCTCAGGCAAAAGGGTCGAAACCCAATGGGCCAGCGGAAGCATCGCCTCGACCCCGGTATCAACCGGTAGGCCCCCTGACTCGGGACTCAGCGCCCACTCGATCGTTGGCGTGAGACTGATCGCCAGCTCGTTGGCGAGGCCCTGCGGATCGGTGGGTTCGATCCTCACCCCGCCCCGGCCTTCGTCGTCCCCGCTCTCGCCGTCGCCGTCGGCCATTAGGTAATCAAGTCGTTCGGGCAGCGTCGCAATGTCGACAATGAGCTCGTGCACGATCTTGGCGCGGTCGATCACGACCAGAAAAGGCTCCGTTGCGGGGATGGTGATTTCGGCAATCACTTCTACCTCGTCGTCGGGTTCGAAACGGCCGATCGCACACCCGGTGATCGATGCCTGGCTGAGATCGCGCAGCCAGTGGGGCAGACCCCCCTGTTTCAACGCCACCGAAACCCTGGCGTTCTGACGAACCTCGGTCGACATCCCCACCACAGCGAGGGCGGCGAGCAACGCATCGCCGGTCCCTTCGAGAGACGCAAACATCGACAGCATCTCAGGCCGCTCGGGTTCGGGGACCACATCGTGCAGCATCCAAGCTGCTGCCGATGCCTCTTCGAGAAACGATCCGGTCCCATGCTCGAGCGACTGATGGAGGCCGGCGACCAACGACTCGATCGGATTGTGATCACCGACGCCTTCAGGACCCAGGCCCTCAGGCCCCAGCTCCTCCGAGCCGAGTTCGCTCACCGGGATCGTGCTGTCAATGATCGCCTGCTCGAACGCATCGGTATCGAGTTGGGGAAGGTCGGGCAGGCCGGTCGGCTGGCCACCGCGGTCGTCAGTACCTCGTTTTGGGGTGTGGCGGCCCCCACCGTCTTTCTTCGGTCGTGTCACCCAGCAAACCTATCGCCACGGGCGCCACCCCGACCGGGGCGCACACTCGCTCTGGGCTACCCACTCTCCTTGTGTGGGAAAGACCGTAGGCTCTAGCGCTATGCGCTGGTCCAAGCTCTTCACGCCAACCCTCCGTGATGCACCCAATGATGCCGTGGCTCCGAGCCACAAGCTCCTGATCCGGGGCGGGTTCATGCGCCAGCTACATGCCGGCCACTACTCCATGCTGCCTCTTGGTTGGCGGGTCCATCAGAAGGTAGCCAACATCGTCCGCGAGGAGATCGACAGAATCGGCGGCCAGGAGTTCCTGCTCCCCACCATGCATCCCGCCGAGGTATGGCAGAAGTCGGGGCGTTGGGACACCATGGGTGAGATCATGTTCCGTCTCGAAGACCGACGGGGCGCCCAGAACGCCCTGGGAATCACCCACGAGGAGATCTTCGCCACCGTCGCAGCCGAGCTCAGCAGCTACAAGCAGCTTCCCCAGATCTGGTATCACATCCAAACCAAGTTCCGTGATGAAGCCCGGCCCAAGAGCGGTTTGCTCCGGGTTCGTGAGTTCCACATGAAGGACAGCTACTCGTTCGATCTCGACCAGGACGGCCTCGACGCCAGTTTCGATCTTCACGACGTCGCCTATCGCCGCATCTTCGAGCGGATCGGTGTTCCCGCATTCGGCGTTCAGGCAAGTTCGGGTGCGATGGGTGGGAATGACTCGGTCGAGTTCATGACCCCTTCCGATGCTGGCGAGGACGATGTGATCCGCTGCCCTCAGTGCGACTACTCGGCCAACATCGAGAAGGGGACGTCTGCGCTCCCGGCGGCAACGGACGAACCTGGCCCCGATGCACCCGAGCGGTTCGACACACCCGGCGTTCGCACCATCAGGGCCCTGGCGGATTTCGATGGTGGCGCGCCGGCCGATCGTCAGCTGAAGACGTTGGTGATGGTCCTCGACGGCGTCCTCACGCTGGTCGTGGTGCGCGGCGATCACCAGTTGAACACCCAGAAGCTGGCCGATGTCACCGGCGCCATCGACATCCGTCCGGCCGAGGTAAACGAGACCGTCGATGCGCTCGGCGCCCACCCCGGTTCACTCGGCGCGGTTGGCGTGACCGATCATCGGATCATCGTCGACGACGCACTGCGGGGTCGAACGAATATGACCACCGGAGCGAACACCGACGACGTACACCTGCGAGGTGTCTCGGTTGATCGCGATGTAAAGGTCGATCAATGGGCCGATCTCCGTGAGGTTCAGGCGGGTGAACCGTGCCCCAACTGTGGAACACCGCTCACGATCGTCCGCTGCATCGAGATCGGGCACATCTTCAAGCTCGGCACCCACTATGCCGAGGTCTTCGGCGCCAAGGTCTCAACTCCCGAAGGCGGCGAGACCCCGATTGTCATGGGGAGTTACGGCATCGGTATCGGCCGCAACATGGCGGCATCAGCCGAGGCCAACCACGACGAGAAGGGGCTGGTCTGGCCGGTTTCCATCGCACCATTCGAGGCGGTCATCACATTGATGCGGCTCGACGACGAAGCGATCGACGCCGGCGAGAAGTTGTACGACGACCTCAGGGCAGCCGGTGTCGATGTGCTACTCGATGACCGGGATGCCCGGGCAGGGGTGAAGTTTGCCGACGCCGAGCTGATCGGGATTCCCTTCCGACTCACGGTGGGTCCGCGAGGCCTCAAAGAAGGCAAGGTCGAGTTCAACCAACGGGCGACCGGTGAAACGATCGAGGTGGACCTGGACGCAGCCGCCGCCAAGGTGTGGGAGGCGGTCACCGCGGCCAAGTCCTGACCAGCACGTGGTTCAGGTGATGGCCCCGATGGTGATCAAGGCTTGGCCCAGGTGGTAGGTAACGTGCACCGCCACGCGACCACCTGCGATCGGAGCAACAAACCGGGTCCAGCCGAGCAAGCTGTCCGACACCGCGAACAACACCGCTCCGAGTGCCATCCACCACCGGCCGGTCCCGATCAGCAGTGCGGTCGATGCTCCGATGGTGATCACGTACGCCACCACCGGCACAAACAACGCACTCCCCCGCACCGCCTCAGTGATCTTGGTACCGACCGTCAGCACGAGCGCGGTCATGAGCACCAGCCCGACAACAAGCTTCGAGGTCGAGACCCCAAAGGCCATCGCCAGGCCCACATAGGCGAGATGACCAATCAGGAACGCGCCCAGCCCCCCAAGGAACTGATCGATCTCGGGTAGGAGCAGAACGTCCCCTACCAGCCCTGCGACCAAGCCGAGGCACAACCACAGGAGCGGCCACCCCTCGAGGTTCGACGCGGCCACTGCGATCAGCAGGCCGACCATGACCAGAGGCTTGGCCACCCGTTCGAGCCGTCGATTGCGTGTTGTGAGCGCATACCAATCTGCTGCCGCAACGATTCCGACCAGCCCGAGCACGATCTGGCTAACTGTCGTCATGCACGATCACGGGCTCCAGAATGCCACAACCCCTTCGCCAACCAGATATGTCTTGGGCCCCTCGCTGTCGAAGGGTAGTTGGTGGAGCCAGATACCGGAGTCGCCGGCCATGCTTTCGCCGGAGTAGACGAAGCGAGTGCTGTCGGGACTCCACAGCGAAACCGACTCGGCGTACTGATCGAAGAAGGGCAAGTACGCCCCGACAAAGTCACGGCTCAGGAGAAACCGAGGTGAACGGCTGACCACTGCGCCGGTCATGTCGAACACGGTCCACCGGGCCCAGTTGTTGCCGTCTCCGATCAAGTCGAACGCCACCGTCGCCACAAGCTCGCTGTTCGGGGCCCAGAAGGCCCCAAGTACCGCGCTCGTGGTAATCGTGGTGACCTCGTCGGTACTGGTGTCGAGGATGTGCAGACCTCGGTCCAGCGCAGGAGTCGATTGAAAGGCGACCCGAGCCGTCGAAAGAGCTCCCTCGACAGATATCGCCACACGGCTCGAATCCGGAGACATAGTGAGCGAACCCAGTCCATCGAATCGAGCAACCGCCGTGGACCCGGCCGATGAAATGGTTCCGTCGGAGTCTCGCGGCACCTTGAGGACCTCGCTCATGCCGGACCCGCCGGTGAGATTCTGTGTGACGACATAGACAGTGGCACCGTCGGCGGTCAGTCCCGGTACCCGGAAGCTGGGCATCACCTCGAAGGCATCCCGACCCTCGCCGGAATCGATATCGAATTGACGAAGGCTCTCGTCCACGTGTCCCACGAACCCGGTACCCTCCGGATTCCAGACGAAGAAGTACGGAACACCCTCATCGAGCACCTCGGTTGCGACGTCTCGGCGATCGACCACCGCCACTCCCACTCCCCTCCGAGAGTTGCCCAGCACCGCAAGGCGGTCCGACGAGCCGGGAGCGAACACCGAATAGAACGAGATCACCGGAGCTGCGACGACATCGGGAGCCGACAAGGACCCGTCGGCACCAACGTCGGCGAATGCGACGCCGCCGGTCGCCCCTCCCGACAACAACGTCGTCCACGCCAGCACCGACCCATCGGCGGAGAAGACGGGTTGGGTGGCATCGTTCGCCGTAGGAGCGGCGATCTCTCCTGCGTAGGTCAGGATGGACAAGTTGTTGGCGGCCGACTGCACCACGATTCGGTCCTCGGGACCGAGCAGCTCGAACAGCTCCCCCGGGCGAGGTTCCGGCACGAAGAACTCTTCGGGCTCGTCGCCATCGGTGCCAGGTTCGGTCGTGGTGGCGCCGTCGGTTTCGCTCGGTGACGATTCGGACGATTGACCGGACTGAGGTGCAGTTGTGGTCGCCCCCGATGAGGGTTGGGCAGGCGCTCCGGAATCGTCGCCACCCCACAACGTGCAGCTACTCAGGACCAGAGCCAGCGCCAGAATCGGCACGAGCCGTGAGAGGGGACCGAACATCGAGCCAAAGGTAGCCCCGCCCCCTGGTCGACCGTCGGGTCAGGGGTTGGCTGCCAGCTGTTCAACCGGTGCGAAGTCGTCAGTGAGAACCCGCCCCCCACCAGTGAACTCATCGAGGTCGTCGATCAGGTAGCCGTGTTCGGGATCGATTTCGAATGTGGGCAGCGTGGCGTCGGAGGCCACCAGAATCTGGTTCACGGGCCGACGCACCGGCCAATCGGCCGGTACCACCGCAGCGCGATGATCGAAGTGCTCCGCCAACGTCGCCAGCTCGGCCTCCACGAATCGGTTTTCATCTCCGTCGATCACGTTCATCACGTACAAACCGTCGGGTCGAAGCACACGATCGAGTTCGGCGATGAACTCGGTGGTGGTGAGGTGCCAGGGAACGCTGAGCCCCCCAAATGCATCGCCGACGACCAGGTCGTAGCTGTCGGTTTCCAGATCGGCGAGGGCCAACCGGGCATCCCCGGTGCGAACCTTCAGATCGTCGGTGAGTTTCAGGCCCAGTTCGTCCTGCGCGACCTCGACCAGCAGCGGATCGATCTCGAGCACGAGGTGGGTCGAACCGGGCCTTGTGGCGTCGATGTACTGGGGCAAGCTGAAGCCTCCGCCTCCGAGGTGGAGGGTGTCGATCGAACCCGACGGGAGAGCATCGATCGTGTCGCCGATGATGTTGATGTACCGAAATTCCAGATGGGTTGGATCATCCAGATCCACAGCTCCGTGTCGCAGGGTGTCGAGAACCAGGAATCGCAAGGATGAGTCTTCATCGTCGACGACCACGCGACCACATGCATACGCCGATTCGAATTCGCATGGGTTCGCGGCGACGGTGGCAAGCCCGAAGAAGATGACGGCGGTCACCGCCACCCCGGCCGAGGGGAGTTTGCCATTGCCGCGCCGGAGGCTGAAAACAACACCCCAGGCAACCAGCGCCAGTCCCAACACCATGATGATCGGACGGGTCGGTGAAGCGGACACCAGCACGAACCCGGTGGCGAAGGTGCCGAACAGCGCTCCAGCGGTGCCAGCCGCCGAGAGCCCGCCCACGACCTCGCCGGTCTCGTCGAGGCTGTGAAGCCGGAGCTTGGCGACCATTGGGCTGATTGCGGTCAGCACCATCGCCGGAGCGAAGAACGCAAGCAACGCCAGGGTGACGATGGCCGGGATTTCGCTGCCCAGACCGGGTCCGAGAAGACTGACGATCGGGATTGACAGCCAACTGAGGATGCCGCCTGCCAGCAGGGCCGGGCCGATCATGGTGGCAGGGTCGCGACGATCGGCCAGCCGCCCGCCCACCGCAGATCCGAGCGCGATCCCGGCCAGGATTGTGCCGATGATCCCGGTGAAGGTTTCCAACGAAATCCCGACATACGGGGCCATCAATCGGCCTGCCAGGATCTCCAGAACCAACACTGCCGCCGACGTGCAGAACACCAAAACCTGCGCATACCGACGACTCACGCCCGTCAGCCTAGGCACCCGCCCTTACGATCAGCCCAACCGGCGACAGGCCCAGGACCACTGACGGTGGGTCCCCCGAACTGGGTTGATCATCCTTCGAGCGAATATGGGCCTGGTCCTTCCGAACCAGCGTCCGACTTGCAGGATTGCTGCCCCTTTCCGACCAATGCCCATCGGCCGGTAACGGTTCAGAATGTACCCTCGTGGCGATGCGGCGAATTTCGGGCCGGGCGGTCTTGTTCTTGGTTTCTCTCGGTTTCCTGCTTGTTGTCGCGGGCCCAGCCAGGGCCGAATACAACAGCGACTCGCAGTCGGAGTGGGGCGTTCAGACCAAGGGAAACTCCGACACAATCGGCCAGTGGGCGGCCTTGGCGTGGGAGGTTGACCAGGTTGACGGAACCATCTTCATCGGAGGCAACTTTTTGGAAGTCACCGATGGTTCCCAGGTTGAGTCTCAGCCGTACTTCGCTGCGTTCGACGCCGAAACCGGCGCCTTCCAACCGTGGTTCCGGCCCGACGTCGGCTCAGCGGTCTTCGCGATACAACCGACTGCAGACGGTGGACTTCTCGTCGGAGGTGAAATCGATTCCTGGAACGGGGAGCTGATCGGGTCGCTGGTGAAGATCGATCCCGCTACGGGAGAGTTGTGGCCCGGCTGGCAAACCCGGGTATTCGGGGGCAACTCCGTCGTGCGCGATCTCAAGCTCGAAGCCGACGGCTGGGTGTACGCCGTCGGGGCCTTCGCCCAAGCCAACGAAGGCGCAGGTGTATTCGCCGCCGGCGGCGCAATCCGGTTCGATCCGATCACAGGCGATATCGACGAGACCTGGTTGCCATCGGTGGACGAGGGCGGCGAAGCGTGGGGTGTCTCACGATCGAAGACCCAAGCAGTCACCTATGTTGCGGGGTTCTTCACCTCGGTCGAGGGAACCGCCGACACGGGCGGTTTCGTGGGTCTCGACGACACCGGGGCAGTTTCACAGGACCGCTCGATCGTGCCGTTCAATGCGTGCACCAACCAGTGGCCCTACTGCGTGCAGATGTACGACGTCGAAGCAACCGAGGCCGGCCACATCTGGGTTGGCGGGGTCGAACACGCGTTGTACGCGATCGACGAGGCCACAGGAGATCTGATCCAACACCACTACACCGCGTGTAACCCCGAGTTCAACGAGTGCTACGGGAATCCCTGGTGGGGTGGAGAGTTCCAGGAAATCGAGCGAGTGGGCGACCGCATCTACGCCACCTGTCACTGCTGGACCGACCTGTACAGCTACGACCAGGTCATTCAACACACTCAGCCACCCGCCGAGGCCACCCGCACGACCATCAAGTCCATTGCGGCTTTCGACGTCACGACCACCAATCACGTCACATCGTTCGCTCCCCAACAGACCGGGGACAGCGGCCGCTTCGGCATACACGAGAATCCCAGCGATTGATGCCTGTGGTTGGTTGGCGGCTACAGCTCCTACGGCGCGCCCGGAGGACCCCAGCCCCCCGCACGCGACGTCGCCCGACTCTGTGACGAAGCCGGACCCGGACCAGCCTCACCCACCACCCCTCCGCCGCCCCCGGAGCTCTGTTCTGTGTCAGGCGACGAGAACGGGGTCACGGTCTCGTGGACCAACAATGACTACGCTCAGTCCGCGG
>JBLYYW010000111.1:0-4264 GCA_048550155.1 Acidimicrobiales bacterium
GAGGAAGAACGAGTCATGAAGCGAGCCGGTGATGCGAGGAACGAGCGGACCGGCGAGTGAGGACATGACTCGTTCTGACGGAGCGATGCTCGGAACCTCCGTGGCAACGGACCCCCTGTAGGGGAATTACGGTGGGGCGAGTGGGACTTGAACCCACGACCAAAGCATTATGAGTGCCGTGCTCTAACCAACTGAGCTACCGCCCCAGGGTTGATCAAGATCAGCGGGTGGTGTGGCTCCGGGGGTGGGGCTCGAACCCACGACAAACCGATTAACAGTCGGTTGCTCTGCCAACTGAGCTACCCCGGATCAGACCTGATGATCGTAGCGCGTCCTATCGCCTGATCGACCCACAAATTGAGTATCGAGAGCGGTTGTGGCGTTAGAACAGGGGTCGGACCGCGTCGATGATCTTCTGCGCGCCCTGTCGAAGCACGAGGCCCGCATCCTGCACGTCATCGGCCGGCAACGCCGAGATGAACTCGCTCATCAGCAGCGAGATCTGGCGGTCGGTGAGACCCGACGCCCGTAGCTGGGCCCGAACCGACCGGGGGATTGCTCCTGGGGACGGTGCTCGTAGAACCAGCAGCCCACCGCCGGGACCTCGCTGCATCACTGCGACACCGTGGAGCTCGAGCAGATGAACCGCTTCCCTCAGTGATGCCCGACCGGCGTCGAATTCGGTCATGAGTTGGGCCTCGGATCCCAGCAGGTCGGGTCCGTCCCAGCGTTGATCAATGAGGGTCTGGAGAATGCCCTGGGCGATCTGCTCTCCGAGCTTCACCGAGTCCATGGCAACGGTGGTGAAGCCATCGTTGTGGAATCCGTCGACAGCACGTTGAGTGACATCGAGAAAGGTCTTTGAACCCGGGGGCCCCGTGGGTGCCCAGTTGTCGATGGCGTCGAGAAGTCGCTCGGCAGCTCGTTGTTGGACCCGTTGTTTGGACCAGGCGATCTGCAGCGAGAGCGCAGCGGGATCCTCACACGGTTTGGAGATCACCAGGCCCCCGGTTCGGCCGCGCCGCATCGTTGCGACTCCCAGATGTTCCGACAGTCGGACCGCTTGCCGGAAGACGCTCCGGCCCACGTCGTATCTGGCCATCAAGGTGGTCTCGTCGCCGACCATTTCGCCGACAGCCCAGCCCAAACTACAGACCGAAGACTCGATCTGGTCGGCCACCTCCAGTGCCCGCCTCGTCATTTGTCGCCCATCTTCTCGCGCCACCCCACTAACGGCTGCCTGTTCGGAGCCTCTACTGGCCAAAATTGCTCAACTGAGAGTAGCGCGTATCTGGCGATGTTGCGTCAGATCTTGTTACTCAGAGTAGCAATCGGGCCGCACCAGGTAATGGTCACACCGCTTTGGGTTGCTCTGCTACCGGTGGGTAGGTTGTCTCCCATGACAGTGACCGACGGTTCGCTCACAACCGCCGACGGAGTACCGAACCCGATCAGGCCGTGGTTCTGGACACGACCAGAGTCCGAGATCGACGCTGATCTTGCCACGCTGAGATCCCTCGGTCCGCAGAAACTTCCCGAGCCCGAACTCCCTGAAGACAGTATTCTCAAATCCGGACCGGGGGCCTACGTGCTCACCAGCCACGATCAGATCCTGGAGGCCTCTCGGCAACCCGAGGTCTTCTCCTCGGCCGGGGGCATCACCGTGCTCGACACGCCTCCGGAGTTCAACGAGTTCTTCTCCTCCATGATTGCCATGGATGACCCTCGCCATGCTCGACTGCGCCGGATCGTGTCGAAGGGTTTCACACCACGGATGATGAGGCGACTGGAGAGCACAGTCACCGACGTCGCAGCGAAGATCGTGGACAGCTTGGTCGATGCCGGGACTGTTGATTTCGTGGTCGATGTGGCGGCGGCGCTGCCGCTGAAGATCGTGTGTGACCTGATGGGGATTCCCGACAGTCACTACGGGTTCGTCTTCGACCGAACCAACATCATCCTCGGTGTTTCCGACCGTGAGTTCACCCCCGCCGACGGTGACATCATCGCAGCACTGCTCACCGCGGGAGGAGACCTGGCCGAACTCATGACCGACGTAGCGGCCGACAAGCGCGGGGGCGACGGCTCAGACCTCACCAGTCAGTTGGTGAACGCCGAGCTGCCCGACGATGAACTCAGCGACGCCGACCTGGCCAGCTTCTTCATTCTTCTGGTCGTGGCCGGCAACGAGACGACCAGGAATGCGATCAGTTGGGGAATGAAATACCTGACCGACAATCCCGACCAGCGCAAGATCTGGCAGGACGACTTCGAGTCTGTCGCCCCGACCGCGGTCGAGGAGATCGTGCGATTGGCGAGCCCGGTCACCTACATGCGTCGGACGCTGCTGTCGGAGTACACCCTCGGTGGCGTCACGATGCAGCCCGGCGACAAAGTCCTGCTCAACTACCTGGCGGCCAACCGTGACCCGGAGGTGTTCACCGACCCGCTCACCTTCGACGTGAGGCGTGACCCCAACCCCCATGTTGGCTTCGGAGGACCCGGTCCCCACTTCTGTTTGGGTGCCCACTTGGCTCGTCGGGAGATCACGGTGATGTTTCGCGAGTTGTTCAAGCGCGTGCCCAACATCCATGCCTCGGGTCCGCCCGACCTGCTGGAGGCGAACTTCATCCACGGGATCAAACACATGCAGGCCACCATCTGAGCCAAAAAGTGTTGGTTTGGGAGGTGAATCGGGGATGATGGTCACGTGCATGTCGTAATCGTGGGTGCAGGCGAAATCGGGTTCTACTTGGCCGAACGGTTGGAGGCCGAAGACCACGATGTGACGATCGTCGAGCAGAACCCGGGCCGAGCAGAGGAGGTCGGCGAGCGCCTCGATGTGCAAGTGATCGTAGGTTCGGGCTCCCATCCCGATGTTCTCATGGAGGCCCGCATCGACCGGGCCGACTTCGTCGCAGCCGTGACGGAGAAGGACGAGATCAACCTGCTGGCCTCGCTGGTCGCCGCAGGTCAAGATGTCGAAACGACCGTCATTCGATTGCAGAACCCGGCATTCCGGGGTCTGGCTGCGGAATCGCTTCGAACCAGGGTGGGCGCCAACCTCGTCATCGATCCCGATGCCGACACCGCCGACGAGATCCTGGAGCTGGTGCACGCCACCGGGACCGACGAGGTGTACCGGATGGGTGGTGACCTGGTCGTCATTGGTGCGGTCGTACGAGATGGCGCCGACGTCGCCAACCAAACGCTCGCGGACATTGTGTCCTCGCTTGGGGCGAACCTGGACTTTCTGTTCGGGGCGATTACTCGCGGCGGCACCACGGTTATTCCCCACGGCGATGAGGTTGTTCTCCCCGGTGATCATGTCCGGGTTCTGTGCCACGAATCCTCCAAGAAGGCGATTCTGGATCACCTCGGAGTGCCGGGTGCGCTGGCTCGACGGATCATGGTTTTGGGCGGAGGTGCCATCGGCTCACGGCTGGCCAGGCATCTCGAAGCCGAGGGCGCCGAGGTCGTGCTTCTCGAGCGCGACATACGGAGGGCCCAAGAATTGGCCGAGCAGTTACCCCGAACCATCGTGATCAGCGGTGACGTGACCGACACGGAACTTCTGGCCGAGGAAGCAATAGGTCGGATGGATGCGGTGGTCGCCGCGACCGGCGAGGACGCCTCGAATGTGTTGGCGTGTGCTTATGCCGCCGCCGAGGGCGCCTCGTTCACCGTTGCCGTGCTCCACCGTCTGGAGCTGCTGCCTCTTGTTGCCCGGTTCGGCATTGATGCGGCGCTCAGTCCCAGGACGGCATCGGCCAATGCGGTGTTGCGGCACATCCGTGGCAGCACTTCCAGTGTTGCGACGTTCCTCGAGAGCGATGCGGAGGTGGACGAGATCGAGGTCGCCGCCGGTTCACTGGCCGATGGGGCGGTGGTGTCCGAACTGAGGTTGCCAACCGATGTGTTGCTCGGTGCAGTGATCAGGCCACAGGGCAAGGCCGAAATCGTCCGGGGTCCCACCATTCTCAACGCCGGCGATCACGTGGTTCTCTTTGCCCGACCCCGCGGCCTGCCCGAAACCCGGGCCGTGTTCGGCGTGAGTGAATAGGGCTGGCAACATGGCGAAACGCTCCGCATTCGATGGCTCGCGAAAAATCGACAACTTGTTGTTGCATGTGGCTGGCCTCGTCACCGCCGTGACCGGGGTGGCCATCCTTCTGTCTGTTTTCGTTGAGGCGTTGACCTCAGGTCCTCATGTCTTGTCGCTCCTCATCCTGGGTGTCATCACTACCGCGCTGGGTGCGGCGGC
>JBLYYW010000112.1:0-4813 GCA_048550155.1 Acidimicrobiales bacterium
CGAAGGTTTCATAGAGCCCAGCGTCGCTGCCGACGATGAGGTGTCGTTCGTTGCTGGGATCGATCCACACCACGTGGTTGTCGCTGTGCTTCTGTTTGCCGTCCTCCAAGTTTCGAAAGGTCTTGCCACCGTCAGGCGTCACGTGCACGTAGACGTCGGCTTGGTAGACCCGGTTCGGGTCGGTGGGCGACACGAAGATCTCCTGGTAGTAGTGCGGGCCGGTGCCACCGGACAGGTAGTCGTTTCGCCGCTCCCAGGTTCCTCCCCTGTTGGTTGATCGGTAGAAGCCCTTTTCTTTTTCGTCGGATGCCTCGACCGTGGCGTAGACCAGTTCGGGATCGGCCGGAGTGACGCCCAGCCCGATTCTGCCCATGTGGCTCTTTGGAAGACCCTCGGTGAGCTGATCCCATGAAGCGCCGCCATCGGTCGACCGATGAATCCCAGATCCCGGACCCCCGCCCAGGAAGGACCACACCCGCCGACGTCGCTGATAGGTGGCTGCATAGATGACATCGGGATTGTCTGGGGCGAAGACCGCACTGGTCACCCCGGTGTCATCGTCCACAGACAACACGTGGGTCCACGAGGTTCCGCCGTCGACGGTCTTGAACAGTCCGCGTTGACCTCCTGAGGACCAGAGAGGGCCCTCGGCCGCGGCGTACACGACATCGCCGTTTCGCGGATCGATCAGGATGTCGCTGATGTGTTCAGAGTGCTCCAAACCCATTCTGGACCAGGTCTCCCCGCCGTCCGAGCTGCGGTAGACCCCATCGCCCCACGCCACGTGCCGGCCGCTGACAGCCTCTCCGGTCCCGACCCAAATAACCTCTGGTCGGTTGGGATCGATTCGGACACAGCCGATCGAGTACGACGGCTGATCGTCGAACACCGGCGTCCAGGTAGTGCCGGCATTGGTGGTCCGCCACACACCACCGGAACCGACTGCGACGAACCAGGTGGTCGGATTCAATGGATGGATGGCGATGTCTGCAATCCGCCCTCCCATGAAGGCGGGACCGATGCTTCGCAGGGCGAGCCCGGAGATCGCACGCTCGATCGGGGATGGTTTTGATGGGTTGTCAGCGCTGGATTGAGACATCGGTCCCAACCTAGGCGCGATCCGAGGGGGCCCGAAACGGCCAACTCCGACGTCGCCGACATGCCGACGACCGGCGGGTACGGTCGGACCGATGAGTTCCGCCATCTCGCTCACGAACGTTGTCAAGACCTTCGGGCCAACCCGCGCCCTCGACGGGCTCGATCTGGAGGTGGCCACCGGCGAAATCCACGGCTACCTCGGACCCAACGGCGCCGGCAAATCGGTGACGATTCGAACGCTTCTGGGCCTGCTTCGACAGGACAGCGGCGAGGTGCAGTTGATGGGCGGGGATCCGTGGCGTGATGCGGTCGAACTCCACCGCCGGCTTGCCTACGTCCCCGGAGATGTGAGCCTGTGGGCCAACCTGTCCGGTGGGGAGATCATCGACTATTTCGCTCGCCTCCGCGGCGACGTTGACCTACGAAGACGGGACGAACTCATCGAGCGGTTCGAGCTTGACCCCACCAAGAAGGCCGGCACCTATTCCAAGGGCAATCGCCAGAAGGTGGCGCTCGTGGTTGCGTTGTCGTCGGATGCCGAGCTGTTACTGCTTGACGAGCCTACGTCGGGACTTGATCCGCTGATGGAGACGGTGTTTCAGACCTGCATCCTCGAACTCTCTCGAGAGGGCCGAACGGTCTTCATGTCCAGCCACATTCTGGCCGAGGTCGAAAAGCTCTGTGATCGGGTGACGATCATCCGGCAGGGTGTTGCGGTGCAGAGTGGGACCCTCGACGAACTTCGGACGACAACCCGCACGGCCATCACCGTGTCTACCGAACGCCCCATCGAAGGGCTCGCGGCCCGCGGGGGCGTGCACGCGGTGCGAGCCGAAGATGGGTGGGTGCATTTCGAAGTCGACAACGACGCCCTGGGTGACGCTGTCGCATTCGTTGCCACATTCGGAGTCGAATCATTGGTGAGCCAACCGCCAACCCTCGAGGAGCTGTTCCTTCGGGAATACCACGATGAGATCGAGGCCAACAACCATGCCAACACTGACGTCGGGGGATGAGAACGGCGCTTGACAGCGGAGCGGTGAGACCTCACCAGCCCCAACCTCTCGCCGGGTTCGGAACGCTGCTCCGGTTCATGGCCCGCCGTGATCGGGTGAGAGCACCGGTGTGGATCGGCGCGATCGTCGGCCTGGCCGCAGTCTCAGCCGGCAGTATCGCCGGGCTGTACGACACCCCCGAAGAGCTCGCCCAGTACGCCGAACTGGCCCAGGCCGACGTGGCGTTCAAAGCGCTTGCCGGCCCCGGGTACGGACTCGACGAGGCGACGCTCGCCGCAGTCGTCATGAACGAGATCCTCGTGTACACGTTCCTCGGCATCAGCCTGATGTGTGTCTTCCTGATGATCCGCCACACTCGAGCCGAGGAAGAAACCGATCGAGCAGAACTGGTTCGAGCTGCGAGCGTGGGCCGTCTCGCGACCCTTGCTGCGGCCGGCACCTGGGTCGGACTGGTCAACACCGCTGTCGCCGCCGGTCTCGGACTGACCCTCGTCGCGTTCGATCTCCCAACCACCGGCTCCCTGGCGTTCGGGCTGGCCGCCTGGTTCACCGGCTTGGTCTTCATCGGCGTCGCCGCCACCACCGCTCAGGTGGCCAGCAGCGCACGGGCTGCGACGGCCAGCGCCGGAGCTGTCGTGGGAGTGTCATTTCTGCTCAGAGCATTCGGAGACCTCGGCACCGGCTGGCTCACATGGCTCTCCCCGCTGGGGTGGGCTCAGTCGATTCGGGCGTTCGCAGATGAACGCTGGTGGGTGCTGCTCCCCATGGCCCTTACAGCTGCGTTGTCGTTCTCGTGCGGCGTGATTCTGTCCGCCCGTCGAGACCTCGGAGCGGGACTGTTCGAGCAGCGGCCGGGACCGGCCCGCGCGAGTGCCAGTCTGGCGAACCCCCTGGCGATGGCGACCCGGTTGCAGCGCAACGCACTCCTTGGTTGGACGCTCGGCATCGGGTTCATCGGGTTCTTCTTCGGGTTTGTCTCCGATCTTGCAGATCAGTTTCTGGAGAACGAGGCAATCGCCGAGATCTACAACCAGGCCGGTATCGGAACACCGACGGAGGCATTCCTGTCGACAACCGTGCTGATCGTTGCGCTCATCGCCTCTGGCTACACCGTCTCGACCGTGCTGCGACTCCGAACCGAAGAGTCAGCCGGCCGGGCCGGAATCGTGATCGCAGCTCCAGTGAGCCGGCGGCGCTGGGCGGGCAGCTACCTCACAGTCTCCGCCGCCGGAACCGTAGCGATCATGGCCTGTGCCGGTCTCGCTATCGGGGTCGGATCCACAGTTGCACTGGGCGACACCGGGCTGGTCCTCCCTACCCTTGGCGCTGCATTGACCGCCGTGCCAGCTCTCCTGACACTGGCCGGGTTCACCATGGCCCTGTTCGGGCTCAACCCGAGACTGGCCACGTTCGCCTGGGTAGGGGTGGTCGTGAGCGGCACCGTCGGCCTACTCGCCGAGACGCTCAATCTGCCACAGTGGTTCCGCAACCTCTCGCCTTTCGAGCACATCCCGGCCATGCCAGCAGCCTCGTTCGACATCGTGCCCGTCATCGTTCTGCTGGGTTTGGCCGCTGGACTCATCGCGGTGGGGATGACGGCCATCGGTCGCCGCAATATCGGCTCCTAGATTTCGGTCTCAGCGCAGAGGACTTGGGCTCTGGTCATTCGAACCTACTCATAGGAGTCTGGGACCATGATCGATATCGCTCCCACGATCGTGGATCTCGAATGTCAGGATGCCATCGCCGTCCGGGGCGAGATTGCTCTCGCGGACATGCCACAGTTCTTCCAGCGAGCGTTCATCGCCAGCTTCCGGGCAGCTGCCGACGCCGGCGTCGACATCACCGGCCCACCGTTCGGTTTCTACCCCGAGATGCCCGCGGAGAAGGTCGTGATCGAAGCGGGGTTCCCGGTGTCGGGGCCGGTGGCAACATCGGGGGAGACACACCCGCTGGTCCTCCCCGGCGGCAAGGCGATCGAGTTGATCCACGTCGGGCCGTTCGAGGAGCTGGCAGAAACCTACGCCGCCCTACAAACCTGGATGGAAGACCAAAGGATCAAGCCCGCCTCGGGCATGTGGGAGGTCTACCTCACCGACCCCGCGGTCGAGCCCGACCAGTCCAAGTGGCAGACCAAGATCGTCTGGCCGATCCTCTGACGCTTTGGCGATGGTCGTGCAGGCATACTCGCTGTCTCAATGCGACGACATACGGCGACGACATACGCTGAGATCTCAATCCCGCAGTGGACTTGGCTCCTCGATCGTCAGATCGCTCGTCGGGCGGTAGTCGATTCGTATCCTGGCACCCTCCAGCGGCTCGCCATCTTGGAACTGAACACCGGCCGCCAGCAAAGTGGCCAGTTCCGAAGTGGTGGCGTCGATCCAGAATTCGTACATCGTGTCCCCCTCGGGGCGGAGAGGGCCCACGATTTCGAGATCCTGGACTCCAAAGAACTGCCAGATGTCCTCGGCTCGAAACCGAACGAGATAACTCGTGATCGAGCGACCCTCACTCTCGATGTCGCCGGAAACCTCCAGCGACCAAGGAACGGACTCGAGCAGGACGATTAGCCGGTTCAGCGACGCACCAGCGGCCCCGGCCGCCATGTATGCCTCGCCCACCAGTTTGTCACGAAGTGAACCGGGTTCGGTTCGGGACCAAGGTGAATCGGGCTTGCTGTCATTGCCGAGAATCCG
>JBLYYW010000113.1:0-30838 GCA_048550155.1 Acidimicrobiales bacterium
AAAAGATCCTGAGATCGGAAGTCAGCGGTCCCCGCCAACGCGTGCCCATCAACGTTTGGAATCTCGGGGTCACCAGCCACGATCCCGCTGATCCGGTCGCGGAACGCCGGTCCATCGACCACCACCAAGTGTCCGATCACCTCGAGCGCGCACCACTCGCCATGGGCGGGACGGCGCTCGAGAACAGTCCGATCCAACGGCGCGAGCAAGGCGGCGAGCACGTCGGGAAAACTTTCAACGGTCGCAGCCAGTTCTTCGAGATCTACCATGGCCTCAGCATGCCGGGCATCCGCTCGGCATGCACGTCTTCTGAGATGGGGCTCAGCCGAGCGACTGGCTGGCGGATGCAAGTTCAGCCCGGAAACGCTCGAGCTCGTCTGCGGTGGCGCCAGGACCCCCGCCACCCCGCGTGGTCCGATTCGCCATCGACGCACCGGGCTCCAACAACCGCGCCGCTTCAACGCCCAAGTCGGGATTGGCCGATACGAGTTCGGCCAGCGACGCCTCTCCGGCGAGCGCGGCTCGAACCAGGGACCCGACGACGTGGTGCGCAGCCCGGAACGGCATTCCATGGTTCACGAGGAACTCGGCCAGGTCGGTCGCTGCGGCGTACGGGTTGTCGGCTTGGGCGGCCATGCGGTCAAGATCGAAGGTCAACGTCGAAACCATCCCGTCGAGAGCCAGCAGGGTCAGTCGGACCGTGTCGCACGCATCGAAGAGCGGTTCCTTGTCTTCCTGCAAGTCCTTGTTGTACGTGAGCGGCAGACCCTTGAGCGTCGTGAGAAAGCCGGTCAGGTGGCCGATCAAGCGTCCCGCCTTACCTCTCGCCAGTTCGGCGATGTCGGGGTTCTTCTTCTGAGGCATCATCGACGAGCCGGTGCTGAACGCATCGTCGAGCGAGACAAAGCCGAACTCGGTTGTGCTCCACAGAATCAGCTCCTCGCCGATACGGCTGAGATGCACACCCAACAGTGAGAGATCAAACAGTGCTTCGGCGACGAAATCCCGATCCGAGACTGCGTCGAGTGAGTTGTCGAACACCGCTGAGAAGTCCAGCAACTCCGCCGTCCGCACCGGGTCGAGCGGCAGCGACGATCCAGCGAGTGCGCCAGCGCCCAGTGGTGAGACGTCGACGCGGTCAAGTGTCTGCAGGAGTCGCTCGACATCGCGAGCCAGCGCCCAACAGTGAGCGAGCAGGTGGTGGGCCAGGGTCACCGGTTGCGCCTGCTGGAGATGGGTGTAGGCCGGCAAGTAGGCATCACCAACCTCCTCGGCGCGCCTGAGCAGAGTCTCCTGAAACGAGATGACAAGCGAGGCCAGGTCATGAAGTTCGCGCCGGGTCCACAACCGTAGATCGGTTGCGACCTGATCATTGCGACTTCGACCGGTGTGGATCTTACCTCCCGCCTCCGGCGCAATCTCGGTGACACGGCGCTCGACCGCAGTGTGAATGTCTTCGTCGCCGGGCGCAGCCTCGAAACGGCCTGACGCCATTTCCTCCTCCACCTGAGCAAGCGCCTCGACGATATCGCTCCGCTCGGCGTCGGTGAGGATCCCTACTTCGTTGAGCATTGTCACGTGAGCGCGTGATCCCTCAATGTCCTGAGCGAACATGCGTCGATCGAACCCGAAGCTGTCATTCAGACGCTGCAATGCCTCCGCCGGACCTCCATCGAACCTGCCTGCCCATAATTGCCCGCCTCCGCTCGCCTGCGCTCGTTCCTCGCTACGGGTCGCTTCGGCTCGTTCTGTCGTCATTTCAGCTCGACCGCTTTGCGGCGAGGTTTCGGAGGCGGAGGGCGTTGAGTTTGATGAAACCTTCTGCATCTGCCTGGTCATAGGCACCGCCATCGTCCTCGAACGTTGCGATCGTCTCGTCGAACAAACTGTCGTTGGAGCGACGGCCGGTGATGTCCACATTGCCCTTGAAGAGTTTCACGCGGACGTCGCCGTTGACATGGGACTGGCTGTGGTCGATGGCGGTTTGCAGCATCTCCCGTTCCGGGCTCCACCAGTACCCGTTGTAGATCAACTTGGCATAACGAGGCATCAACTCATCTTTGAGGTGGGCGACTTCGCGATCGAGGGTGATGCTCTCGATCGCTCGATGGGCTCGCATCATGATCGTGCCACCGGGCGTCTCATATGCGCCGCGACTCTTCATCCCGACGTACCGATTCTCCACGATGTCGAGGCGACCGATCCCATTCTCACCGCCCACCCGGTTGAGATACATCAGCACTTCGGCGGGACTCATGGACTCGCCGTCGATCGCCACGATGTCGCCATGCGCATAGGTCAATTCGATGTAGGTTGCCTCGTTCGGGGCGGCCTCGGGCGAAACCGACCAGCGCCACATCTCCGCTGGGGGCTCGGTCCACGGGTCTTCAAGTGGACCGCCTTCGTAGGAGATGTGCAGCATGTTGGCGTCCATGGAGAACGGGCTCTTGGACCCGCGGCTCATCTCGATTGGAATGCTTCGTTCGGCTGCATAGTCGAGGAGTTTCTCCCGAGAGAGCAGGTCCCACTCTCGCCACGGAGCGATGATCTTTATGCCCGGTTCGAGGGCGTAGGCACCCAGTTCGAACCGGACCTGGTCGTTGCCCTTGCCCGTCGCACCGTGGCTGATGGCGTCCGCATTGGTCTCTCGGGCGATCTCGATCAATCGCTTGGCGATGAGGGGACGAGCGATTGAGGTCCCGAGAAGGTACTCACCTTCGTAGATGGTGTTGGCCCGAAACATGGGGAAGACGAAGTCCCGCACGAACTCTTCGCGCAGATCGTCGATGTAGATGTGATCCTCTGGCACACCCATCTCCACCGCCTTGGCCCGAGCCGGTTCCAGCTCCTCACCTTGGCCCAGGTCGGCGGTGAACGTGACGACCTCACAGTCGTACTCGTCCTTGAGCCACTGCAGAATCACCGAGGTATCAAGCCCCCCGGAATAGGCCAGGACCACGCGGTTCACATCATTCATCAGACTGTTCCTCTTCTAGTTTGGCCACGAGACTAGGAGACGTGGCGCTCGGGGTTGGCAATGGCTCACAGGCCACTGAGTTCGGTGAGGTGATCGAGGACGGCTTGGCCGAAGTTCTCCGCCGCGATCACCAGAAGTGTGTCGTCGCCGGCGACGGTACCTACCACATCATCGAGACCGGACCGATCCAGCGCAGACGCCACGACGTGGGCTGATCCCGGCGGGGTTCGCAGAACCACCAGATCTCCGGACCTGGCGACTTCAACGACCCACTCCCCCAGCAAACGCCGCAGATGATCCTGCGGCGCGAACTGCTCGGCCGGATGCTCTGGCACCGCATAGATGGATTGGCCGCCAGCGACCCGCACCTTGACCGCTCCCATCTCGTCGAGATCCCGGGAAACCGTTGCCTGGGTGGCAACGATTCCTTCGACCTCGGCGAGCAGCTCGACCAATTGAATCTGACTCGCCACCGCATGACCGGAAAGCAGCTGGCCGATTCGGTGCTGGCGTTGGGTCTTCGAGAGGCTCACGGGCCCGGCTTCCAGCGGCGGTTTTCGTCGTGGGTCGACAAGAACCACAACACGCCGCGGGCGCTGTGGAGTCGGTTTGTCGCTTGATTCCAGATGCGGCTCTGAGGGCCGTCGAGTACTTCGTCGGTTACTTCTTCGCCCCGGTGGGCCGGAAGGCAGTGCATGAAGATCGCTTTGGGGGCTAGGGCAAGCACGTCGGCAGTTACTTGAAATCCTTCGAACTCGCGAAGTTTGCTCTCACGAATGCCTTCCTCGCCCATGCTGATCCATGTATCGGTGTAGATCACATCGGAGCCCGGAACCAGATCTTCGATCCGGTCGCTCCACGTCACCTCGATTCCGGCCGCTGCGATGCGATCGGCGTCGACGTCGGAGAAGCGTTGCCCGGGCGGCGACACGATGCGGACCTCACCTCCGAGCGCACCGACGGCCAGGGCGAGTGACCGGGCAACGTTGTTTGCATCACCGACGTAGGTCACCACCCTGCCCTCCACGGTGCCGAACTCGCCGATGATCGTGAGCACATCGGCGATGGCTTGCAACGGGTGACCACCATCGGAGAGGAGGTTGACGATCGGGACGATGTTGAGCCCCGCCATCTCCTCCAGGTCCTCGTGTCCGTACACCCGGGCACAGACGATCCGGTGATAACAGGCCAGGGTGTGGGTCACGTCGGATACCGATTCGCGTTTGCCGAGGCTCACTTCGGCGTCGGTGATGTAGACCGGATGACCACCCAACTGGACCACAGCCATCTCGGTGGAGTTGCGGGTGCGGGCCGATTGTTTTGCGAAATAGCAACCCACTCCCTCGCCCTCGAGAGGTCGTCCGAGTTCGGCAGGCGGGAGCAGCGCATGTTCGATGATCAGGTCGAGTTCTGGCCGGCTCAGATCATCGACTTCGAGAACGTGCCTCATGCCTGAACCTCCGAAATCGAAGCCGCCAAGATCTCGGTGCCTTCAGCGATCAGATCATCGGGGATCGTGATCGGAGGCGTCAGACGCAGCGCAGTGGGAGTCACGGCGTTGAGGACGAGCCCATTGCGTAGGCACGTGGTGGCCACGGCCTTGGCGTCGATTCCGGGCTCGAGCTCGACCGCCATGAGCAGGCCGAGACCACGGGTGCTGCGGACACCGTCCAGGGCGGTCACGGCCGTCACGATCTCAGTGGCCTTCTGAGCAGCAACGGCAGGAGCGTCCATCTCCATCATGAGTTCGAGCGTCCGACGAGCCGCCGAGGTTGCCATCGGCTGTCCACCGAAGGTGCTGGCGTGGTCCCCTGGCTTGAACGACGCCGCTGCTTCCGGAGTTGCCCAGCACGCACCGATGGGCATCCCGTTCCCCAACGCCTTGGCCATGGTGACCACGTCGGGGCCAACACCCTCGTCGAAGAAGTGTTGGAAACCGAACCACCTGCCGGTGCGGGCCAATCCGGCCTGAACCTCATCGACGATGAACAGCAGGCCACGCTCATCACACAGCTCTCGGACCGCGCCGAAATACTCGACGGTGGCTGGATTCACCCCGCCTTCCCCCTGGACCGGCTCGAGAAAGACCGCTGCGACAGAGTCGTCGATCTGGCGTTCGAGGTCAGCTACGTCAGCCCAGACGGCGTGCTTGAACCCGTCGGGCAAGGGCATGAATGCTTCCCATTTGGCCGGCTGACCGGTAGCAGCCAACGTGTTGAGGGTTCGCCCATGGAAGCTCTGAAACGCACAGACGACCCTGTGCCGACCTCGCCCACCCCATTTTCGAGCCAGCTTCAGCGCTGCTTCGTTGGCCTCGGCTCCGGAGTTGGAGAAGAACACCTGACCTCGCCGGCCGATCATCTGGGACAACATCGTCGATATCGGACCCTGATGCTCGGTGGCGAAGACGTTCGAAACGTGGAGGAGCTTGGAGGCTTGCTCGGTGATCGCTGCGGCAATGTCGGGATTGGAGTGTCCGAGCGAACACACGGCGATGCCAGCCAGCCAATCGATGTACCTCTTTCCGTCGGCATCCCAGAGCTCGCTCCCTTTGCCTCGGACGAACATGATCGACGGTGGCCCGTACGTGGGCATGATCGGGCAGAGCGCCTCGTCGGGATCGGCGTGAACACCTGCCCGGTGGGCGGCGAGTGCGGGGGTTGTCATGATCAGTGGACCTCGTGGAGATGGACCGGTTCGGGATCGGCGGTCACCATGGTGCCGATTCCGTGGTCGGTGAACAGTTCGAGCAAGAGCACATGGGGAATTCGGCCGTCGAGCATGTGGGCGCTGGCAGCGCCGCCGACAACCGCATCGATACAAGCCTGAACCTTGGGAACCATGCCGCCGCTGATCACACCGCTGGACTTCAGCTGGTTCAGTTCCGAGACCGATGTTCGGGCGATGATCGACGATGGATCCTCGACATCCATCAGGAGGCCGGCGATATCGGTGAGGTAGATGACCTTCTCGGCTTCCAGCGCACCGGCCAGCGCCGACGCCACCGAATCAGCGTTGATGTTGTACGCCTGTCCCTTGCCATCGGAACCGATGGTGCTGATGACGGGAATGAAACGCTCATGGAGCAGACGATGAATGATGTCGACCTTCACGCCGACAACGTCGCCGACGAAACCGAGTTCGGTGTTGCGAGCCGCCGCCAGAATCAAACCTGCGTCCTCGCCGGAAATCCCTACCGCTGCCGCTCCTTGGGTGTTGAGGGCGGCGACGATGTCCCGACCCACCTTGCCGACCAGCACCATGCGGGCCACGTCGAGAGTCTCGGCGTCGGTGACCCGAAGCCCGTCCCGGAATTCTGATTCCTTTCCCAGCCGCGTGAGAAGAGCGCCAATCTGTGGACCGCCACCGTGCACAACGACCGGTTGAAGGCCAACCGACCGAAGCAGCACGATGTCCTCGGCGAAGGTTCGGAACAGATCGGGATCGACCATTGCGTTTCCGCCCAGTTTCACGACAATGACGGCCCGACGAAACCGCTGGATGTAGGGCAACGCTTCGATGAGCGCTTGGGCACGCTGTTCGGGACTGAACCCGCGTGCTGCCCTGACTTCGTCTTCGTCTACCACAGTTTCGTCAAGCACTACTCTCTCCAAGCCACATCATCTGGTCATTCATGATCGATATCCGGCGTTGATGTCGATGTACCCGTGGGTCAGGTCGCAGGTCCACACGGTGGCAGAACCTCGCCCGACACCCACGTCGACAAAGATCTGAATGTCTTGGCCGCGGAGGTGGTCGGTGGCGCGGGCTTCTGAGTAGCCGGGGTAGACCTCCCCATCGCGTGCGACCAGTTCGGGACCGATCTGAATGCTCAGTGCATCCCGGTCAGCAGCTTCACCGCTCTTGCCGACCGCCATCACGATCCGACCCCAGTTGGCGTCTTCTGCTGCGAGAGCAGTCTTGACCAGAGGCGAATCGGCGATCGACCGTGCGATCCGCTGAGCCGCCTCAGAGGTCTCAGCGCCATCGACCTGGATCTCGACGAACTTGGTCGCCCCCTCGCCGTCCCTGACGATCTGATGAGCAAGATCCAACAGAACCGTTTTGAGAGCTGCGAAGAACTGAAGCTCTGTGTCCTGGCTGAATGTGAACGATCCCGAGCCGGTGGCGAGCCCGAGCACGGTGTCACTGGTTGAGGTGTCGGAATCGACCGTGATCCGATTGAACGAGAAGTTCACGGCGTTCTGCAACATTCGTTGGAAATCAGTGCGATCGATGGACGCATCGGTGAAGACATAGGAAAGCATCGTTGCCATGTCGGGAGCGATCATGCCGCTCCCCTTTGCAATTCCAACCACCGAACAGTCGCTCTCGCCGATCTGGGCCGAAGCACCCTTCGCGAAGGTGTCGGTGGTGCGGATGGCATTCGCCGCTGCGTGCCAAGTGGTGGCGTCGGAGGGGGCCAGGCGTTCGACCAGCAGGGGAACCGCGCCGCACATCGCCTCCTGGGAGGGCAATTCGCCGATCACACCAGTGGAGGACAGCATCACCTGAGGGGGCTCGAGGCCCAGACAGTCCGCGGTCGTGGCAGCTGAGGCGGCGGCGACCTCGTAGCCGGCACGGCCCGTGAACGCGTTTGCGTTGCCACTGTTGACGAGCACGGCGCGTGCTCGGGGTCCGATGTGCCGCACACACCAGTCGACAGGGGCCGATGGGCATCGGGTCGTGGTGAACGTTCCTACGATCACGGAATCTTCGGGCAGGACGGCGAGGAACAGGTCGTCACGACCCTCATAGCGCAACCCTGCGGCCATGGTGGCCAACTGGACACCCGGAAGTGCCGGCAGTTCAGGGAAGGACGCCGGGGCGAGCGGGGAAACCGAAGAACTCATGGGTACACGCCGACGATCGGCAGACCAGCTGTCTCGGGGAGCCCAAGCGCCAAGTTTGCGTTCTGCACCGCCATGCCCGAGGCACCTTTCATCAGGTTGTCTAGAACTGCGATAGCCATGACGAGCCCAGTGCGACCATCGACCCGAGCGGTCACGTGGACCGTGTTGGCCCCGAGCGTCGCCTTCACACTGGGCGACCGGTCCTGCACAACGACGAACGGTTCGCGGTCGTACATCGCGTGGAGGGCCTCCATTGCATCAGCGGTTTCGAGACCATCCCGGCTCGGACGGCCATAACACGTCGCAATGATTCCTCGATTGAGCGGGGCGAGATGCGGCGTGAAGAGGACCGAGGGGTTTGTGCCTGTGAACTCGCTCAGAGCTTGCTCGATCTCGGGGGTGTGCCGATGGGTGAGCAGAGCGTAGGCCTGCACATCGGAATCCACCGCACAGAACGTGGTGTTCTCCTTGGGAGGTCGTCCGGCGCCGGAGACCCCGGTGACGATGTTGGCGACCAATCCAGATGGTTGAACCAGATCGGCCACGAGCAAGGGGGCCAACGCAAAGACCGCTGTTGCGGCGTTGCAGCCGGTGGCCGCGATGAGTTCAGCCCCTTGAATCTTGGGACGGAACAGCTCGGGAAGTCCGTACACGAACTCGTCGAGCAAGGAAGGGTGTTGGTGGTCCGCCCCATACCACTGCGGGTACAACTCCCGGTCGTGAAGCCGGAAGTCTGATCCCAGGTCGACGATGTGGCCCACCCGACCGCGCATCTCGGGAATGACCGACTGTGAGATTCCGTGGGGAAGGCCGCAGAACACCACGTCCAGTCCATCGACCGCCTCCGCTCTGTAGGACTCGTACACGGTGTCCGGATAGGCCGCTGCCAGGCTGGGGTACAGATCGCCGACCCGAGTACCGGCCTTGGAGTCACCGGTCGCCACCACGAGGTTGAGGTTGGGGTGTTGCGCTATGAGGCGCATCAGCTCGGCTCCGGTGAACCCCGAAGCCCCTACGATTCCAGCGTTGAAGACGCGGCCCGCGTGACCCGTCGGGTCCGCCAATGACTGGGAAGAACTACTCACCCGGCGAATATACGTCGAAGTGAATGATTATGCAACCATTTGGTGCCGCCGACCAAGATTTTGCGTCGATGGCCTCCCTCGGTAGGGATCTGCGCCGTACGACGTGCGCTTTCAGGGAAAACCAGCAAGTATGGACCTGTCGGTTCTGTGGCGGTCCGATCCACCACTGAGAAACCGACATCGGGAGTGTTGGGGATGAGTGATGGGTGAAACATCGACGACGGGGGCCGGCGACCAAACCGAGATCGAACCGCCGACTGAACGAAGCTGGATCGGCGCTGGCCTGACGGCCCCCCTGGCCAGCCACCTCGAGTCGTTGGGATATCCCGTCCCGACCGCACTGCAGGACACACTGATCCCGGCGGTATTCAACGAGGCCGACACGCTCATCGAGGCCCCGACTGGCGCCGGTCGAACTATTGCCGTCGCCGCAATCGTCTCCGAGCTGGTGAGCGATTGCGATCCCGGAGACAGTCCGGTAGCGCTTGTCATCGCCCCCAGCGACCAACGGTGCCAGGCCCTGGTCGAATCGGTCCAACGGGTGGGCTCGGCGATCAAGCGATCCGGTGAAGCAGGCGTTCGGTGTGCGATCGCGTCAGAGCTTGGCCCCTTGACGGCACAGGCCGAGACCCTTGCGACCCCGCTCGACGTCGTGGTGGGAACCCCCCAGCGGCTCACCCAGCTCGCAGGTACGGAAAAGCTCGACCTCAGCACGCTCGAGATGATCGTTGTCGACCAAGCCGACGACATCGCGCTCGGCGACCACAGCGAGGCGTTCACACAGCTCCTCGATGCCATCGAACCCGACCGACAGCGGGTCGTGATGGCTTCGGCGGTACTCCCCCCGCTCACCGACCTCCTTGCCACGCGCCTCAAGGACCCTCAGAAACCCACCGTGCCCACCACGGCGTCAACCGACGCCGGGCCGCCTCAGCGAGCGTTTGCGGTGGGAGAAGTCTCGCCATCGACAGTCCGCACGATCGCCAGCGCCCTCGGGCTCGTGTCACCGGTTGTTGTCGTACCCGCCGATCAGGTTGACGGTTATCGCGACCGGCTGGTGCGATCGGGTTATGCAGCGGTGGTGACCCACCATGGAGCACTGTCCGAGCTCACGTTCGATGCCGGAGCCACCGTCATCTGCACTGACCTTCCAACCTGGACCGACGGCTATGTCCAACTCCTCGAGACAGCTGGGAGCCAACACGCTGCCGAAGTCATTTTGCTCGCCCGACCAGAACACCGCCACCTGCTACGAACGTTCGGGAAGAGTGGTGGCGTGCAACTCAACGCTGCGCCATTACCGAGTCAGGCCGGCATCGAAGCCATGAAGCTCCAACGCACATCCGAGCTGGTCGCTGAGCAACTCGCTCGGGTGAGTTCCCAGCCGACACCGCGTTTCCTGTCATCGGTTCAGCAGCTCTCTGCCAGTTACGACGTTGCCGACATCGCCGCCGCCGCTATGGAGCTCGCCCATCTTGCGCTTCAGCGAGAAATCCAACCCGGCGACGACGTCCCACTGTTGTTGCGTCAGCCGGGCAGCCGAAGCGCCGGCAGCGATCGCAGGCTCACACCGCCAGCGGGCGAGGCGAGCAGCAACCGGCGCAAGGGCGGGGATCGCCGGGGCAAGGAGCTCGAGCCAGGGATGACCAGGCTGTTCGTGGCTGCTGGCTACAACTACGGGGTCCGGCCAGGCGACATTGTGGGGGCGTTCGCGGGCGAGTCCGGTCTGTCGGGCAAGGAGATCGGCAACATCGATATCCGTGAGAGCTTCACGCTGGTCGAGGTGCCCGAGCACCTGGCCGATGATGTGATCGATGCCATGAAGACCGGCACCATCAAGGGACGCCAGATCGAGGTGCGGCGAGAACGATACTGACCGTCGACCGTTCAGCCCCGACGCAGCAATCGTTTCACTTTGGCAAACGTATAGCTGGCGAACTCCTTGTGGATGGCCGGCAAGGTTTCGGCGACGTAGGTGTCCACGGCCCGAGACAAGGCGTCGGAGTAGGTCGGGTAGGGCCACACAGTGCCGTACCACTTGTGAAAGGGAATCCCGGTCTTCATCGCAAGGCTGACCGTCCCGATCAGCTCACCCGCACGCGGCCCGACGATGGTGGCGCCGAGGATCGTTCCTCGGAACTTCCTGACGTCGATGATCACCACGCCCTCGGTGACCTCGTCGGTGAACGCGCGGTCGATTTCCGACATCTGGATCCTGATGCGTCGAACGGCGCGGTCGACTTCTTCGGGCTGATCACCAACCGAGGCGAGTTCAGGATCGCCGAAGACCGCAGCGGGCATCGGCGGCACGTCAGGCATTGGCAACGGACCAGCGACCATGGATCGCAGGATTCGCCTCCCCCAGGCCCCGGCGGCATGGGTCGTACCGCCTCGATCGGTCACGTCGCCGCACGCCCAGATCCCCGACACGTTGGTTCGGCCCCGCTCGTCGATCTCGATCAGACCTCGCTCAGTGGTCTTCACACCAACGGTTTCGAGGCCAAGACCATCGGAGTTCGGGATACGCCCGACCGCAACCAGGACTGCGTCGACTTCTTCGATCGGTGCGTCGGCGGCTGCCCCGTGCGCTGACGTGGTGGACAACGTATTGGTCTGAGGGTCGAACGAGGAAGCTGCCGAACCGACGACGACGCGAACGCCATCCTCTTCCAGGGACCTACGACAGATCTCGCCCGCCTCAGGCAACATCAGCGGCAACAGGCGAGACGCATACTCCACGATCGTGACCTGGCTACCCAGGCGGCTGAAGGCCGTGGCCATCTCCACCCCGATGGCCCCGCCACCGATGATGGCGAGGTGGCGTGGTGGCTCTTCGAGTTCGAACAGCGACTCGTTGGTGAGAACCTTGGCGTCTGGCAGACCCTCGATGGTGAGTGAACGCGGTCGGGATCCGGTTGCGATCACGATGTTGTCGGCTTCCACGAACTCGGTCTCCCCGTCAGGTCGAGTTATCTCGACCCGTCCCGGTGCGACGATCCGGGCCAGGCCGCGCCGAAAATCAACGCCGGGAGCGTCGCCGAACTCTTCGGTTTCGCGCGTGCGCAGGTAGTCAACTCGCTCCCGGACCTTCGCCAGCGTGTCTGGAGCCGTGAGGGAGCCAGCCCGTGAATGATGCAAAAGCGATTTTGAGGGGATGCAGCCCACGTTGGTGCAGTCGCCACCGATGTGTTCGGCTTCGATCATGACCGCGGTCCGGCCGACTCGCCCCAGTCCGACCGCAGCGGTTAGTCCCCCCGATCCCGAGCCGATGACGATCGCATGGGGCGTTGCGCTTGATGCCATAGGTGAGTCTGTAACCGAAAGCCTTCAGAATCTGTTCCAAAGAGCGGAGCGTCCCCATCGATGACGCTGGAAACCGCATACTTACTGACGTTGCGTGAGTAGACCCCCTTGAAATGGGGGTTTGAGGGCACCGATTTGCCTGAATGGCAGCAATTATCGGGCTAATCCGCGATCTAGGAGTCAAAGAATGCTTACCTGTCGATGGCTCGGATCTCCGAGCTTCACAACATCACCAACGCACCTCGGTGCAAAACAGGAGTTGAAATGGCTACCAAAGCTGAACTGATCTCTGCCGTCGCAGACGCTGCCGACGCCGACAAGAAGACCACCGAAGCCGTTCTGGCTGCATTCTTCGACCACACCGCTGAGACCGTTAAGGGCGGCGAGAAGGTCGCCTGGCCCGGTTTCGGAACCTTCTCGATGGGCGAGCGTGGTCCTCGAACCGGCCGGAATCCTCAGACCGGGGCAACCATCAAGATCGGCAAGAGCCGTTCCATCAAGCTGAGCACCTCTGCTCCGATGAAGGAATGGCTGCTCGGCAAGAGCAAGACCCGCTGAAACGTCGCACCTGGCTGATACCTCAGCCTGGTGCGGCCATCAGCATTCTCAAACCAGTACTGGGCCGGGGTCACAGACCCCGGCCCAGCGGCGTTGTGCGCTAGCCGATGGCCTTCGCCACCAGTTCCATCGGATGAACGGTCCGTACGCCGACGGCGCCGAGGTGCATCGAGCAACCCGGGTTTGAGCTCGCAACGAGGTCAGGTGCGACCGCATTGATCGCCGCTACCTTGCGGTCACGGATCTGACCCGCGAGGTCGGGTTGCATCACGCTGAAAGCGCCGCCGGCGCCACAGCACAAGCCGTCATCGTCCAGTTCGACCAGGTTGGGGATGTAGATGCCGAGGACCTCTCGGGTCGCAAGGTGCACCCGCTGCACGTGGCGCAGATGACAGGGATCCTGCACTGCGACAGTTTCGGTGAGTTGGCGACCCTCCGGCAGCCGGTCCAGGTGGAGGGCGAGGAACTCGCTGATGTCGAACACCCGTGCGCTGAACGCGCGGGCGTCGTCGGTGTCGAGCAGATGCCCATAGTCCTTCATCTGGGCACCACAACCTGCGCTGTCCACGATGATCGGGGCCTCTACCCAAGGGCCTTGTGAGAGCGACGCCATCATCTTCCGTGCGAAGGAGCGGGTGTCCCCCGCCAGCCCTGCATGAGCGTGGAGTGCGCCACAGCACGGCGCGAGATCACCGGTGGGGGTCACACCGAATCCGGCCGATTCCAGTACGGTTTGACCGGCGTGATGGATCGCTCGCTGCCATGCGTCCATCACGCAGCCGGTGAACATCAGCACGTCGCTGCCCGAGGTGTGCAGCGGTTTTTGCCGCAGCGGCACGTCGGCGCTGAGACCCAGACGTTTGGGGATCAGATGGAGTTGCTGGGCCACGGAAACGATCTTCGAACCCGCCGTGAGCATCTTGGGGTACGCCAACGGTTTCATGGCCAGGCGCTGCCACTTGGGTGTCATCTTCCCGGCGTCGGCAAGCGTCTCCCGGGTTCGTTCCATCAGATGCCCGTAGGGAACCCCCGATGGACATGCGGGTTCACAGCCGCGGCACTGCACGCAGGTTTCGAACGAACCGATCACTTCGGGAGTGACCGGCGCGCCGTTGAGCTGAACCTCGCGCATCAGGTGGATGCGACCCCGGGGTGAGAGCGCTTCGTCGCCGGTTACCCGAAACGTCGGACAGTGCGGGAGGCACAAACCACATTGCACGCAAGTGTTGAGTTCATCGTCGTTCAGTTTGAGATCCATACAGTTCCTCCCCCAGCGACTGTCTCCTGGCTGGGGTTCGTTAGTACCGGCCCGGGATCCGCCCCGGGTTCAGCCGACCGGTGGGGTCGAAAAGTAACTTCATCCGCTCGTGTACACCCTGCACCGCATCGCTCAGCGGCCGAGGCGGCTGCGGAAAGTCCGCATGCACGGTCCCGACGCCGATCGATGCGAAGAAGCTCCCAGGGATCACATCAGCGATGGAGCGCAGCTCCGCGGGCGGGAGCGACCACCGGTGCTCGTGGTCCATGGACGGAGGACCCTCCGCTTCGACCAGGGACCCAAGCTGGGCCGCTCGACCGGCTTCGGCGTCGACGTCAGGCCCATGACCCTCGAGGTGCAGCCAGGTTGTCCGACCGTCCCACAGCACGGCGCTGGGGGCCAGCAGCCGGTCGTACAAGTCGAACGGGTCGACTTCGGTGGTGAACCATCGGCCGACGGGGGGTATCGGATTGGTCCGCAGAATGACTTCTGCAACACAACCGAGCGTGCCCAGAGAACCGACCAGTAACCGGGGAATGTCGAAGCCCGAGACGTTCTTCACCGTCGGACCACCCCCTGAGACGACTTTGCCGTCAGCCGCAACGTACGTGACCTGCAAGACGGACGCCCGCAGGGCCCCCCGGGCGAGAACGTCACGATCGTTCTCGCCCACGACGACCGCTCCCCCGACCGTGCCGCCGCGATCGGGTAGGGCCGTCCGCTGTCGGTGTTCGGCGAGCGCGTTGTTGAGCTCTGCCATGGCTGTGCCGGCCCCGACCCGCACGATCATCTCGTCGGGCTTGTACTGCACCACGCCGGACGGAGCTCTCAAGAGACGGGGCGGGGCATCCGGGAGACCTCCGACAGACCAACGGGTTCTGCCGCCCTCGATCGCAACCGGCCCGTCGGCCCCTATCTCCTCGGCAAACTCGAGGACAGCGGGACCGAACGTCAAGCGGGAGCCGGCATCGATGACGCCGTTCGCCCCCACCTCGGCGCTCACCCCCAGACCCCCGTCGGTACCTTGCGGAGCGCCTGAATGTCGGCGCAGCTGTGACCCATCGGGATCACCTTGCCGGGGTTGGCCCGGCATGCCGGATCAAAAGCCTTCCGCAGCCGGTCCTGATGGTCCAGGTCGTCATCGGAGAAGAGACGCCCCATATAGGCCTGTTTCTCCACACCCACGCCGTGCTCCCCGGACAGCACACCGCCGGCGTCGAGTGAGGCCTCGACGATCTCCTTGCCGGCTGCGTGCACCCGCTCCAGCACGCCGTCATCGCGGGCGTCGAACAACAACAGGGGATGTAGGTTTCCGTCGCCGGCGTGGAAGACGTTCATCACGATCAATTCGTATCGGTCGGCGATTTCGTAGATTTGGCTCAGAACGTTTGCCAGCTCGGAGCGGGGCACGACGGTGTCATGGAGGTAGTAGTCGGGAGCGATCTGGGCGATCGCTCCGAATGCGGTTTTCCGCCCTTTCCACAGGAGTGCTCGTTCGGTCTCGTCCCGCGCGGTTCTCACGTCGGTCGCACCGTTGGCCCGCCCGATCTGCTCGATTCGCTCGGCGTCGATGCCGATTCCGTCCTGCAGCCCGTCGACCTCAGCCAGCAGCACCGCCGCGGCGTCCCGGGGATACCCGGCGTGCACATAGTTCTCGACCGCTTCGGTGATCCTGTGATCCATGACTTCCAGAGCCGCTGGCACGATCCCGGCGGCGATGATGCCCGACACGGTGTTCGCAGCGTCGGCAACCGTCGAGAAGCTGAGCAGCAACGTCGTCACCGCAGGGCGGTTCTTGGTGAGGCGAACAGCTACTCGGGTGGCGATTCCGAGAGTTCCTTCGCTTCCGACGAACACGCCGCGAAGGTCGAGGCCGGCGGGTTCAGGATCCAGGCCACCCAGCATCGCTACCTCGCCATCGGGCAGGACGACCTCGATCGCCTGAATGTGAGCGTTGGTCACCCCGTAGGCAAGACAGTGGGGCCCGCCCGCGTTGTTGGCGAGATTGCCGCCGATCGTACAAATCTGCTGGCTGCTGGGATCTGGTGCGAAATGGAAACCGTGCGGCATCAGATGGCGCGTGAGGTCGAGGTTGATCACCCCGGGCTCGACCCACGCGATCCTGTTGTCAGGGTCGACCTCGAGGATCCGGTTCATCTTGGTCATTGCGACAACGATCGGGGCACCCAGTGGTATCGCTCCCCCGGCCAGACCGGTACCGGCCCCCCGCGGCACAACCCCCCGTCCATGCGATGCTGCGATCCGCATGATCGCCTGAACCTCCTCGGTGCTCACCGGGAAACACGTGGGCCCTGCGAGGCCGCCTTTGAAGACCGATGCATCCTTTGAGAGAAGCGACCGCTCGGCGCTGTCGAACCGAACCCTGTCATCGCTCAATGCGTCGCTCAGTGCCTCAACCAACTGTTCATCATCGGTGGCCGTGGTTGCGTCGCCGATCCCGTACTCGGAAAGCCGAGCCTTGATGTTCTTGTTGATGCTGCTGAGGACGCTCACCCGGTTACAGCTTTCAATCCGGCTGCTTCGATTCCAGCCATCGCAGAAATCTCGTCGTTGTCGGAGATGTCGCCGCTCACTCCGACAGCTCCGATCAAGGTGTCGTCCTCATCATGAACCAGGACTCCGCCGGGTACCGGCACGAGCGAACCGATCGCTTGGGTGGCTGCATCGATGAAGTACCCCTGTGTTTCAGCTCTGTTCATGAGTGCCCGCGATCCCATACCCAGCGAGATCGCTCCATGGGCTTTGCCGTGCGCGATCTCGAAGCGTTTGTTGGCCGCTCCGTCCTGGCGTGCGACCGCCTTCACATGGCCACCACGGTCCAGAACCACCACTGTCAGCGGCTTGAACCCACGGGCGGCTGCGTCTCTGAGGGCGGCGGCAATGATGGTGTTGGCCTGCTGAAGAGAAATGTCCATAGCGTTCACTTTCCTGCTTTGCGTTGTGTGCGTCGGGCATGAAGGATGGGTTCGGTATACCCCGAAGGCTGCTCGGTACCGCTCAGTACTAGATCGCATGCGGCACGAAACGCAAGACCGTCGAAGTCTGGGCCCATCGGTTCATACTCCGGGTCGTCGGCATTCTGACCATCGACAACCCCAGCCATCCTCACCATCGTGGCCATGATCCGATCGACGTCGACGACGCCGTGCCGGAGCCAATTGGCCATGTGTTGACTGGAAATCCTGCAGGTTGCCCTGTCCTCCATGAGACCGACGTTGTTGATGTCAGGCACCTTGGAACAACCCACGCCCTGGTCGACCCAGCGGACGACGTAACCAAGAATCCCCTGTGCGTTGTTGTCGAGTTCGGCCTGTATCTCCGCATCGGTCCAATCGGGGTCGGACGCCACAGGAATAGTGAGCAGATCCTCGAGCGTTGCCCGCTGATGTCCGATGAGTGACGACTGGACCTCGTCAACGTTGACGCGGTGATAGTGGGTCGAATGCAGAGTGGCCGCCGTCGGTGACGGGACCCAGGCGCAGGTCGCACCAGCCTTTGGGTGACCGATCTTCTCGGACAGCATTGCGTGCATACGATCGGGTGCTGCCCACATTCCCTTCCCGATCTGGGCTCTGCCCTTGAGCCCACAAACCAGCCCGGTATCGACGTTCCAATCCTCGTAAGCCCCGATCCACCTCTGTCCCTTCATCTCGGCTTTGGGGACCATGGGCCCAGCCTCCATCGACGTATGGATTTCGTCGCCGGTCCGGTCGAGGAAGCCAGTGTTGATGAACGCCACCCGGTTCCTTGCGGCGTGAATGCACGCCGCCAGATTCAACGTGGTTCGCCGTTCCTCGTCCATGATGCCGAGCTTCACGGTGTAGCGATCCAATCCCAGTGCCGATTCAACGAAGCTGAACACGTCATCGGCAAAGGCGACCTCGTCAGGACCGTGCATCTTCGGTTTGACGACGTACACGCTGCCGCTTCGAGAGTTCCGCAACGAACCGCGCGCAGTGAGGTCGTGGACCGCACACAGAGTTGTGACCATGGCGTCGAGCAAACCCTCAGGCACCTCGGCGCCTTCGGAGGTTCGGACAGCAGCCGTAGTCATCAGGTGGCCGACGTTGCGTACCAGCATGACCGCCCGTCCCGGCAGTACGAACTCGCGCTCAGAGTCCGGTGAGGTATAGACCCGATCAGATGCCATGGTCCGAGTGAAGGTCCGTCCACTCTTGGTCACCTCAGCGGAGAGCTCACCCCGCAACAGCCCGAGCCAGTTTCGATAGACGAGTGCTTTGTCCTCCGCGTCGACGGCGGCGACAGAGTCTTCACAATCCATGATTGTGGTGATCGCCGATTCGAGGATCACATCAGCGACCCCGGCCGGATCGGTTGAACCCACGCTGTGGCTGGAATCGATGACCAGTTCGATGCCCAGGCCATGGTGTCGCAGCAGAATGGTCCTCGGCGATTCGGCCGGACCGGTGAACCCGCTGAACAGGCTGGCTTCGGCCAAACCGACGGTGGCGTCGCCGACCTGTGCGCTGAGCCGACCGTCGATGATCGAGTAGCCGATCACCTCGCGGTGTGACGGGCCGGCCAGCGGAACCACATCGTCCAAGAACGACTTGGCCCAAGCGATGACCCGATCGCCGCGCTCGGGATTGTAGGGACCCGGTTCGGGAAGGTCCCCCATCGCATCGGTGCCGTACAGGGCGTCGTACAACGAGCCCCATCTGGCATTGGCGGCGTTGATGGCATACCTGGCGTTCATCACCGGGACGACGAGTTGGGGTCCGGCCACGACGGACAGCTCCGGGTCGACGTTGCCGGTTGTGATCCGGACGTTCTCCGAAACCGGGAGCAGGTAGCCGATGTCCTCGAGGAAGGTGCGGTAGGCGTCAGCATCGAGCGGTCGCCCGACCCTGTCGCGATGCCAGCTGTCGATTTGGGACTGAAGCTGGTCCCTGACCTCCAGCAACTCACGATTTCGGGGTCCAAATCGTGCCACCAACTCGGCGAACGCATCGAAGAAGCTGTGTGGATCGACCCCGGTTCCCGGCAACGCCTCTTCGACCAGAAACCTATGAAGAGCCGATCCGAAGCTCAGACCGGAAACGGTGACCATGGCTTCTCCCATATGGCCATTGTCGCCCGTCGAGTGCTCTGGGAAATAATCCCAGCTCACGGTTCCTCAGGTACGTTCGGTTTGGTGTCGATAGAACTCCTCGTGAGTCGGAGTCTGCGTTGGATCAGGGCATACCTGGGCGAATCGTTGATCGTCAGCATCGTGGTGACCTCAGCGATCGGAACGCTGCTCAGCTACACCTTCATCACTCTCCGTTCGGGTTTGGAACCGATCGCCGCGCTCCCGTGGGCCTTCCTTCTGGGCCAGATCTTCGGCCTTACCCGGCTCGCTATGGCGATCACGACCAACCCCTTGACGTACCGCTACCTCGCTCGCTACATCGAGTCTCCGTTCACGTTCGAACCGCTGCACACGCCCGACCTCGCGACCGAAGGCGGACCGACCTCACCGACGGACGACTTCTCGGCCGAGGTCTCCGCCGCACTCGACGGTTGGCGACTGACCCGCACCATCACCGTGCACGACCCGAATGCTGATCCTTCACCGGTTTTCGATCTGTTCCATTCACCATCGGGGGTGGTGCTGGCCGCGGTGAGCCACTTCACCGGATCGATGGCACTGATGACCGAACTGGACGATGGTCGAATCCTGCACACCACGGACCTCCTGGTTCCTCCCCATGCGGCAATGGTCATCAACACCGTCGAGGGCCCGCCCCTGGAGATCGCCAAAGCCCACACCCGGTTGTTGGCGATGTTGACCACACTGGACATCAAGCCGGTCCAGACCGGGGTCAGGGTGTTCGCAGATGTCATGGCGGCAGAACACTCGGCGTATGCGGACCTGGGGCCACTTCTGGGTTCGGTGCTCAATATCGACCGGCGGCTCTCGGCCAACCTGAGTTACGGCGTTGACGCCGACGAGCTGCTCGAGCAGACACTGCTCTGACCGGCGAACCGTGAACTCTCGGTCATACCCGACCGCACACCGAGGGCCTTCTACACTCTGATCGTGGTGCGGACGGTCAAGCGGGCGGCTCTCGGGGCTGTGGTACTTATCGCCGGCGTCGCCGTTCTGACAGCGGTCTCGCTCAGGTTGTTCATCTCCCACGAGCCGAGCAGGTGGCATATCGACCCGATGACGGTGGACCCGGCTTCGGAAGCGAACGCCGACCTGATCACTCCGCCGAGCGCACCGAAGTTCGCAGTCGAACCATTGCAGCTACGGTCCGCCGTCGGCGAGGTAATGGCTCTGCAACCGCGCACCAGGCTGCTCGCCACGAGCGAGGACGGAGCCCTACGAACCTGGGTCACCACCAGCGCCGTGATGGCATTCCCGGACTACACCTCGATCCTTGTCCTGCCCGTCGGTGAGGACCCGAACTCATCGACGCTGGCTATCTATGCACGGCCTCGATTTGGTCGCAACGACTTCGGCGTCAACAGAGATCGGAATTCAGAGATCCTGCGGGGGCTGCTGGAACGAGTTGGTTCGGTTGGCTGATCACGATCCCGGCGACCGGTAGTTCTAGGAACGGTTGAGCACCCGTGCGGTGGAGCGCACATCATCGGGATCGAAATAGCAGCCACGGAGGCGTCGCATTCCGGCCTCGGGGTCATAGCCGCTACGGGCGTGAAGCATCCGTCGGTTGTCGAATATGACCGCATCCCCTGGCACGAAGGGGGACTCGATTTGAAACGCCGGATCTGCTCCTAGTCCGTGGAATCGGGCCATCGCTTCATAACTCCGGTCGACGTCGTCAGCCGACATCGCCGGATAGGCCCTGACCGGGCTGAACCCTCGTATGATCAGCGCTCCATCGGCCCCGAAATCCACGACCGGGCCCTGCCACCGATGATCGATCGCCTTGCCCTTGCTTTGAAACACCCAGTCCAGGGTGGTCAGGGCATCGTAGATGTCGGGCTCGTTTGACTTCAGGAAGTTCACGATGGCGAGGGCATCCGACATCTGGTTCAAGCCACCAACGCAGGTGTTCTCCACACAGTGGAGCGCTTGAAATCCGGGCGGGTTCTCACGGGTCGGAAGGTCGGTGTGGGGAACCAACGACCGGCCGGTGTTGGCAGTGCTATCCGGGTCGACCTTGGCACGGACGTCCCACACATGGCCGAAGTTTGTGTCGCGCAACGGTGCGATTCGGCCGATGAACTCCTCGAGGGCGTCATCGTCGGTCGGGCCACCGGTCAGCCTGACCGTCCCGAAGGCCAACAAATGGTCCAGGATCTCAGCGAGGTCTGAGTTGCTCGGGTCGAGCGGCCACGTGAAGGTCGGGAGATCGGCACGCCGTTCGCCCAAAATTTCAGGGCCGGCTGCCTCGGTTACCCAGGGCACCGGTTCGGCCAGACCGGCGCCAACCGTTTGCGCGTCGGACACGAACGAATAGAGCCAGCCGGAGCCGAATGTGTGTGTCAGTCCGTCGGACCAGGTGACCTCGAGCTCACCATCGACGACGACGGCAGAGGAGAGCTTGTGTAGACGATGCTCAGCCGGATCACCGATCCCTTCTCTCGTGATCGGGTCGATCCCATGCCCGACCGTGTTCTCCCGCAGCCACGTGCCGTTCAGCTCGCCGTGTGAGTGGGGCCAAACAATGTGGACGAGGTTCCTGCGCACGGCGGCCGACTCGATCGGCGCCGGCGGGTATCCGTAGAAATCAGGTGCCGGTGCGGCCTGGCCTTGGGACATGAGCGAACCCCTCATGGGTACAGGAACGGAACGGAAGACCGTGTTGAACTGGGCACAACGTACCGCCTGCCAGAAGGCGCCGCCAGCTCTGCTACCGCTGATTACGAACATCGGGACCGGTACGCTTGGGAGCGATGTCTGACACCTCCGCTTCCACCATCATCTACACCCTCACCGACGAGGCACCGGCGCTCGCCACGAGGTCGCTACTGCCGATCGTGAATGCGTTCGCCGGGGCGGCCGGAGTCAAAGTGGAACCCAGAGACATCTCCCTGGCCGGCCGGATTCTGGCCAACTTCAACGATGTTCTCACCCCTGAGCAGCAGACTCACGACGCATTGGCCGAGCTTGGAGCACTCGCTCTCACGCCCGAGGCGAACATCATCAAGCTTCCCAACATCAGCGCATCCGTTCCGCAGCTCAAGGCCGCCGTCGCCGAGCTTCAGGCCTTGGGATTCGCTCTCCCTGACTATCCCGACGATCCCGAATCCGACGTTGAGGTCGATGTCAGAGCTCGCTATGACCGTGTGAAGGGAAGCGCCGTCAACCCCGTGTTGAGAGAGGGAAACAGCGACCGGCGAGCCCCCGGTGCTGTCAAGAACTACGCCAAGGCAAATCCACATCGCATGGGTGCGTGGAGCTCAGCGTCCAAGACCCACGTCGCCACGATGGGCCAGAACGACTTCGCTTCCAACGAGAAATCGGTGACAGCCGAGTCGGACCAGACGTTGCGGATCGAACACGTGGGTCCCGATGGTCAGATCACCGTGTTGAAGGAATCGGTCCCGGTTCTGGCCGGCGAGGTCGTCGACGGAACATTCATCAGCGTGAAAGCCCTCCGGTCGTTCCTGGCAGAGCAGATTGCCGACGCCAAGGCGCAGGGAGTCCTGTTCTCGCTGCACCTGAAGGCGACCATGATGAAGGTCTCGGATCCGATCATCTTCGGCCATGCGGTTGAGGTGTTCTTCTCCGATGTGTTCGACACGCACCGTGAAGCGCTCGAGCGTGCCGGGGCCGAACCGAACAACGGGTTGGGCAACGTGCTGGGTGCGCTCGACAACCTGTCGACCGAGCTACGAGCCGAGATCGAATCTGCCATAGAGGCCGCCGTCGCCGACGGTCCCGCCATCGCCATGGTCGACTCGGACAGAGGGATCACCAACCTGCACGTCCCCAGCGACGTCATCATCGATGCGTCAATGCCGGCAATGATCCGAACCTCGGGCCAGATGTGGAATGCCGCCGGCGAACAGCAAGACACAAAGGCCGTGATCCCTGACAGTTCCTATGCTGCCCTGTACTCGGCCACCATCGAATTCTGCAAAGAGAACGGTGCGTTCGATCCCACCACCATGGGAACCGTACCCAACGTCGGATTGATGGCCCAGAAGGCCGAAGAGTACGGATCTCACGACAAGACATTCGAGATACCCACCGATGGTGTTGTGCGCGTGGTGGGCGATGACGACTCCGTGGTCATGCAACACGCGGTCGAAGTGGGTGACATCTGGCGGATGTGCCAGGTGAAGGACCTACCGGTTCAGGACTGGGTGAAGCTGGCCGTCACCCGGGCACGGGCAACTGGCTGGCCGGTCGTTTTCTGGCTCGACGCCGAACGCGCCCACGACGCCGAGCTGATTCGCAAGGTCGAGGCCTACCTCCCTGATCACGACACTGAGGGCCTCCAGATCGAGATCATGAACGTGTCTGATGCCACCACGTTCACCTTGGCCAGGACCAAAGCCGGTGAAAACACAATCTCGGCGACTGGGAACGTTCTTCGGGACTATCTCACCGACCTCTTTCCCATCCTCGAGCTGGGTACGAGCGCCAAGATGCTTTCGATCGTCCCGCTCATGAACGGTGGCGGTTTGTTCGAGACCGGTGCCGGCGGTTCGGCACCCAAGCACGTCCAGCAATTCGAGAAAGAGAACCACCTGCGCTGGGATTCGCTGGGTGAGTTCCTGGCACTGGCGGTCTCACTCGAACATCTGGCCGACGTCGCAGGTGTGCCCTCGGCCGCGCTGTTGGCAGACGCCCTCGACCAAGCAACCAGCAATGTGCTGCTCAACGGCAAGTCCCCGTCGCGCAAGGTCAACGAGCTCGACAACCGAGGCAGCCACTTCTATCTGGCCCTCTACTGGGCCCAGGCGATGGCGTCCCAGGACGAAGATCCGGACCTGGCCCAGTTGTTTGCGCCTCTCGCTGCGGCATTGAGCGACAACGAGGCCACGATCGTCGCGGAACTGAACGAGGTGCAGGGCCAGCCCATGGACGTCGGCGGCTACTACCAGCCCAACGAGGAGCTGACCACCGCCGCCATGCGCCCCAGCGCCACGCTCAATGCCATCATCGACACTTTCTGACCGCCGTCGCTTCCCGCAACTGCATCGTGAGGCACTGAGGGACTCGGTTCCACTTCTTGTGCCCGCGATCCCGTTCGGCTTTGTGCTCGGGGTCGAGATCAACGACAGTCTGATGCCTGTCGGCGTTGGGTTCAGCACGTCGGTGGTCGTATTCGCGGGCGCAGCCCAGCTTGCCCTCATAACCTTGGCCGGGACCGTCTCCACGATCACCGTGGTTCTCACTGCGTTGGTCATAAACGCCCGCCACGTCATGTATTCCGCAGCGATTGCCCCAGCCATGGCCCGCCAACCGACGTGGTTTCGGGTGCTTGGACCATTCTTTCTGATCGATCAGGCCTTCGCGTTGAGCATTGCCCGGTCGGGGAAGGATCCAAGAGAATTTCGGCACTACTACCTCACATGTGCGGCGTTGTTTTTCCCGATGTGGCAGATAGTGACCCTTCTCGGCATCGTGTTCGGGGCGGCCGTGCCAGACTCGCTCGGGCTCGGCATAGCCCCGGCACTCATGTTCACGGGGATCGTTGTGGCGATGGTGGTCGATCGGGCATCGCTGATCGCAGCCACGACTGCGGTCGTTGTAACGATGTTCACCCTGGATCTCCCGAACCGGAGTGGCCTCCTCGTGGGTGCGCTGGCCGGAGTCACCGCAGGGTTCTTCGCCGAGGAAAGGTCCTCACGATGACGTTCGTGGAGTCGGCGGTGCTGGTGGCAATCGTGGCGGCGGGAACCTATCTCAGCAGGGCTGGGATGATTCTGCTCCTGGCCGGTCGCGACCTGCCCGAAAGGGTCCTGAGAGCCCTGCGGTATGTGGGCCCCGCCGTGTTGGCGGCGTTGATCGTCACCTTCGTCGCCGATCCGGACCAGGCTCAGCGGGGCATCACAGCCGCCGAACTGGCAGGACTGGCCGCCTCGGCGGGGACCCATCACCGATGGAAGAACCTGGGCCTGACCCTGGTGGTCGGCATGGTTGTGTTCTGGATCGTCAGAGAGATCGTGCAGGTCCTCTGACGTCGACCCGGTTCAGCTGCGGGCTGAACGACCGAACTCGGCCCGGTTCCAGCCGATGTGGACGGCGCCAACGGAGGGCAGCGTGAGCTCAGGGTCATCTGACTGAAGCAACGCCAGGAACGGGCGACCCAATTTCAGCCCCATGATCGCGTTCTCGAAGAGAATCTCCACCAGTTCGTGGGCGAAGGCTGGGTCATTCCGCGCAAGCGAATCGAACTGATAGATCGCGAGCACCCTTGTCCCCTCGGTACCGCCGAATCCGGTCTCCCCGGAAACGACGTCGAACATGCAATCCGACAACGCGTCGAGGTTCCGGCCGTAGTGCTCTGGAAAGTCGAGCGCATCGGCCAACGCCATGAGTGCCGTTTCCCGAGTCCACGAGCCCGCATCAAGGCGTACAACCCCGGCGTCGCGCTGCTCGAGTTCATCGATGGCCCGGTTCAGAACCTCGGCCCGGAAGTAGAGCTCGACCAGCCCTCGACTCGGTTCGACCAGCACCATGAACGTCGAGCCTAGGCGATCGGCCTCTCGCCAAGCGCGCCCACAATCCACTTAGGTCGAGTGGGGTGCGAGACGGTACGGTTCTTCGGTCGGTCAGGCAGGCCGACAACGCTCTGAAAGGACATCCCCATGCCAAGAATGAACCTCGAGGGAAGCTCGTCGATCGTGACCGGAGGCGCCTCCGGCATCGGTGAAGCTAGTGCCCGCCAGTTGGCCGCAGCCGGCTCCCGGGTCGTGATCGCCGACCTGAACGAGGACAAGGGTGCTGCCGTGGCCTCCGAACTTGGCGGATTGTTCGTGAAGTGTGACGTCACCAGTGAGGAGGACGCCAACACTGCGGTAGGAGCCGCCTCGGAGATGGGCCCACTCCGGGCGCTGGTGAACTCGGCCGGGATTGGCTGGGCTTCGCGGACCATCGACCGAAACAACGTTCCGATGGATCTTTCGAAGTTCCAGATGGTTGTGAACATCAACCTCGTCGGCAGCTTCAACATGCTCAGCAAAAGCGCTGCGGCGATGGCCCAAACCGACCCTCTCGATGACGATGGCGCACGAGGGGCCGTGGTCAACATGGCTTCGGCTGCCGCGTTCGATGGCCAGATCGGCCAATGTGCGTACTCGGCCTCCAAGGGTGGCGTGGTTGGGATGACGCTACCAATCGCTCGAGATCTGTCGGCGGTAGGAATCCGTGTCAACACGATCGCGCCAGGCCTGATCGACACGCCGATCTATGGCGAGGGTGAGGAGAGCGACCAGTTCAAAGCCCATCTGGGTCAGTCGGTTCTGTTCCCAAAGCGCCTCGGCTCGGGCGAAGAACTGGCGTTCATGGTGCTGGAGTGCGTGACCAATCCGTACATGAATGGCGAGACCATCCGGGTCGATGGTGGTATCAGAATGCCCCCGAAGTAGTCAGAACAGGCTGCGGAGGACGGTCACGAGGTCCACGAATTCTGTTCGTTCGGCCTCGGTCAACGAGTCGTAACTGTGGGACGCCATGAGCGTCGTCAGCATCTCGGAATTCGCCCGTTTCTCTGGATCGGGCACCGGGTGGGGGTGGCCCCACCCGAATCGTTCCGCACCGGCGACTCCACCGCGAACCGAATCCTCGGTGGACATGATGGCGCCATGGGGGCCAAGTCCCACGGCGTGAACGGCGATGATGTGGGCCGCTCCCCTCAGTTCGCGCAGAGCATTGAGGGCGATAACCGCAGCTCCAGCCGGTGTCGAGGGAAGCGTGATGTTGCGCCATCCCGCAAACAACACGCCGAGGCTCGGATCGGCCGACAGGGCGACCCGGGCCGCCAGAGTTGTCGTTCGTTCCAGGTCCTCGGCGGCTACATCGGCAAACACGCGATCCCCCCAACGTCCGGCCGCGGCGGCGTACTCGTCGGATCGCCGACGCGGGGGCAGGTTTGCCGGGGCGTTGCCGTCCCACAGCTCGGCCACCTTGTCCGGGGCCATGAACGCGATCGCGGCGGCGACCACATCGGCGTGCACATCGCCAAGAACGCCGGCCCGACCGTGGAGCCAGAAGCTGAACTTCTGGTCCATCCCCAGCTCGGCACCGCGGACGACCGTGTCGTGGTCGAGCATCCAAGCTCGCCCGATTTCGTGGATCGGTGTTGCTGTTGCATTGGCAGCGGCCGTCGGTGATGTCACCGGTCCAGCATAAATGCCGGCGATCAGAGGTACGTCGTATGTATGGATCTCGATACCGCACTCAACTGGGCCGCTGGTGGACGGACAGCTGTGCTGATCACCCTCCGACGCGACGGACGACCTCAGAGTTCAGATGTCGCCTACACCGTGAAGGACGGGAGGTTCCTCGTGTCGCTGACTGCAAGTCGAGCCAAGACAGCCAACATGCAGCGGGACAACCGGGTGATCGTCCACCTCACGGACCCTGGGTCGTACACGTACCTGTCCTTCGACTGCACTGCCGAACTGTCGCCAGTTGCCTCAGAACCTAGTGACGAGACCGCAGACGCTCTCGTTGAGTACTACCAGGCCGTTGCCGGTGAACATCCTGATTGGGACGAGTACCGGCAGGCGATGGTCGACGAGGGTCGGCTGATCGCAACGATCAGTCCGAAATCGGTGGTGGGTCAGATCAACTGACCCATACTGCTCGAGTGCGCTATCGAGAACCGGAGTTCCTGCCTTGGGATGGCCGCCGTGTTCCGATGACATTCATCTCGGGCTACCTGGGAGCGGGGAAGACCACCCTCATCAACAAGTTGCTGATGCGATGCGACCGGCCGATCGCAGTGCTGGTGAACGATGTCGGTGAGGTGAATATCGACGCACGGCTGATCCGACGGCGTAGCGGCGACACGATCGAGATGACCGACGGGTGCATCTGCTGCAGCCTCAACGACGGGTTCGGCAGCGCGCTCGACCAGATCCGGGCCCGTGAGGTGCCACCGGACCATCTCGTGGTGGAACTGAGCGGAGTCTCGATCCCACACCGGGTTCTGCCCTGGAGTGGATCCGCCGGATTCACATTGGATGGGGTGATCACACTGGTGGACGCTGACCAGCTTGTCGAGCGGCTCACCAATCCGGTGGTGGCTTCGACCATCACGGCTCAAGTTGCCGACGCTGACCTGGTTCTCCTGACCAAGACAGACCTCGCCGATTCCAAGGCAGTCGTCACTGCCCGTGACACAGTCCGAGAGATGAATCCGACCGTTCCGGTGCGACATGCCTCAACCGATCACGCTGCCGCATTGCTTGAGCTCGGTGGTCGCCGGCCAGGCGGGCCCACATCGCTTCCTCCGATGCAACTGCTCGATGCCCACGAAGTTGCCACGATTGCGATTCCATGTGAATCTGACCCCGCACGACTGGAGGCATTCCTGGAATCACTTCCGCAGTCGGTCGTCCGGGCCAAAGGTGTCGCTCGGGCGGCCGACGGTGCGTTGGTGGTTTTACAGAAGGTCGGTCGAAGGGTGAGCGTCACGCCACTGCCCCAATCCGAGCACGGTCAACCAACCGATCTCGTCGTGATCCACTGCCCCGAGTGAGAAGATGAACGCAAAGGCCCGACCACCGGAGCGACCCGGAAGGCCGAAGGGCCATGAAGCGAGGGCCGTCAGGCCCGCAGTGAGAACATGGCCCCCGAGGCCTGAAGGCGAGCGGAGGCCAACAAGCAACAGGCGAGGCAGGAGGCCCCGGAGGGACAATCAGTGCTTCAGGTCCTCGCAGCCGTGGCATTCCACTTGGATCGTGGAGTGGGCGATTCCCAAGTGAGTGGCGAGTTCGGTCTGAACGATGGCCATCGCTTCTTGGGCGTCGTGCACGCTGACGGACCCGTCGACTTCTACGTGGGCGGTGACACTGGACACGCCGGGGGCGATCGACCGTGTGTGTACGTGGTGTACGCCGTTGACGTTCTCTACCGAACGGATCACGTCGCCGATCTGTTGAGTGTCGGTGCCGACAGGTGATCGGTCCAGCAGTTCGGCACCGGCGACCCGAAGCAGATTCCACGTGCCGTGCAGGACCAGGGCGTTGATCACCAGCGATGCGATCGGATCTATCCATCGGTAGCCCGTCCCGCTGAGCAGCACCCCGGCGAGGACCACGATGAACGAACCAGCCAGATCGACCAGGAGGTGGAGTCGGGCCGCTTTGAGGGACAGATGTTCGCCATCACCGAGGATCAGCACGCTGGCGCCGTTCACCACGATGCCGGCGAGTCCGATGAGGACCACCCCACCGCCATCGACTTCCACCGGATCGAACAGGCGCTGAATCGATTCGTACACCACCCATGCGATCGAAGCCATCAGCAGGAGACCCGACGTATAGCCGCCGAGGGCGTCGGCCTTGCCCCAGCCGTAGCTCATGGCGGTCGTGACCGGTCGGCGCAACAGAACCAATGCCACGAGCGCGGTGAGCAGACCCACCGCATCGACGACCTGATGCAATGCGTCGGCCAGGACGACAACGGACCCCAAAGCCAAGCCAACCAAAACCTGAATGACCGCGAATCCAACATTCACTGCGGCGGCAATACCGAGCCGCCTGTTGCTCACGGGCCCGTGAGCGTGACCGCGGCGCTCCGGGGAGTGGGTGTGACCGGCGTGGTCGTGGCTGTGGTCGTCCGAGGACATGGAGCAACTGTACGCCACCCTCATGTTGGACGGCGATGGGCGGCTGGCGGGACCCGACTCAGACGTTCTTCGGGAGTTCAGAGAACGGCGTGTTCTTGTCGAACCCTGGCTCCCTTGGTAGGCCGAGAACCCGCTCGCCGAGGATGTTTTTCTGGATCTGATCGGTGCCGCCATAGATCGGCGGTCCCTGGGCGTGGAGTACCAACTCGGCGATGGAGGGGTCGGTGGCCGATGATCTTCCGGCGAGCATCCCATCGGCCTGAATGATCCGGAGGCTGAGGTCACGGAACTGCCGGTGGAGTTCACTGTCGATCAGTTTGGCGATGTTGCCCTCTCCTCCCGTGCGCTGGCTTTTCTGGCGAGACCTCTGAATGTTGAGCCGGTTAACTTGGAGCAGCGAATAGAGACCAATCAGTTCCTGTCGAACGAGGGCATCGTCGGTCTGGCCGAGCTGTCGAGCCAACTCGAGATAGCGGGTGTAGAGCTTCATGCCGACGTTCGGGGCATGGCCTCCGGACTTGGGCCGCTTCGACTTCTCTACGATGTCGCCGACGCGACGGTCGAACGCGTTCACTTTTGAGCCGGGCTGTGCCATTGCATAACCTGCGAATCCGGCCCCGATGCTGGCTCGCTCGACCGCCAGTGTTGTGTTTGCCACCCGCCAGCCGTCGCCGCGTGCGCCGATCATGGCATCCGCTGACACCACGGCGTCATCCATGAACACTTCGGAGAAGAATGTCCGTCCCGTCATCTCGCGAAGGGGTCTGACCTCGACCCCTTCCTGGTCCATGTCGAGAACGAAGTAGGTCATCCCTCGGTGTTTGGGGAGATCTGGGTCGGTACGTGAGACCAGCATGCCGAGATCGGCGATGTTGCCTTGCGAGGTCCACACCTTCTGCCCCGTGACTCGCCATTCTTCGCCGTCGGCGACCGCCCTGGTCTGAAGTCCTGCGAGGTCAGACCCTGCGACCGGTTCACTGAACAGCTGACACCAAGCCTCTCGACCGTTGAGAATCCTGGGGATGTAGCGCTCGATCTGTTCGGGCGTTCCATGT
>JBLYYW010000114.1:0-5528 GCA_048550155.1 Acidimicrobiales bacterium
CCCACGCGTTCGTGTAAGGACACCGAGTTGAGGGTGGTGTATCGATCGCGGACCTCCGAACATGATCTCCTATCGGGCTCTCATCATCGAGCCTGAGAGGTCTGTTCGGTGTGACGGTGCCCGATTCGCTTCCAGCTTCAGTCGCGGATGACGGCGACGGGGATCGGTGAAGATTCGAGACAGCGTTGGCTCACAGAACCGAGGAGAAGGCCAGTGAACCCGCCGCGACCCCGCGATCCGACTGCGAGCAGACTCGCTCCTTCGGCCCCTTCCACAAGATGGGTCGTCACCTTGCCCTGTCCGTAGATGGGCTGATACTCCACATCGTCGCCGATATCGGGAACGACTCGGGTCACCGTTTCCCTCAGCTCTTCGACAGCTCGATCATCTCGACTGCCCGGATCGATGGTCTGCGCTGCCTCTTCGGACACGGCGAGAACCCGCAGCTTCATGTCGCTGCCGGTGGTGATCGACGCTGCCCATTTGAGTGCTGCTTCTGCGCTGTCTGAGCCGTCATAGGCCACGGCTACCAGGTCCCCCGGCGGCGGGCTCGATTCGGGAACCGCGAGAAACGGGCACTTCGCATGCTGAGCACACTGCACGGCGACTGAGCCGACAACGCGCTCGAATTTCGAATGGGGTCGAGCACCCACCACCAGAAGGTCAGCCTCTGCTGCCGAATCGATCAAACCCCACGCCACTGATGCGTGCAAGATGGTCTCGCCGGTTCGACTGCTGCCGTTGGCGGGAACCTCGGACAATGAGCGGTCCAGTGCATTCTGGGCGGCCGATTTGAGCATCTCGATGGCTTGTGGCCCTGCGGTGCCGTCGGCGGGCGGAATGACCCACACCACGACGGCCTTCACAACGGCTCCAGTGCGTTTGGCGAGCTGCTGGGTCCAGCCCAGCGCGCCCAAAGACGCCGGAGATCCATCAACTCCTACAACATAGGTGGGCACGGCCGCATCCTATCGTTTCGGGTGCCCTTCAGAGCGCCCCGAGTCACGTCGATCAACCTTGGCTCGACTCGGTCGATAGAGATGCATGGTGCGGGGAACACGTTTGTTGCTCTCATGCCTTTGCCTGATTGCCGCCGCATGTGGAAGCGAAGCTCGCGCCACAGACGATGTCTCGTTTGCGACCGAATGTGAGTCGTGTGTGTCACGTGAATTCGGCACGCGACTCACGCAAGCCATTGAGACCGAGTTTGCCGAACACGGCGACATCCCGGGGATGGTCGTGGCGGTTCGATCCCCCGAGGGAACCTACGAGAATGCGTTCGGCTGGGCGAATGTCGAAACGAAAGCGCCGATGAGCGTCGACGCCATCTTCGGAATCGGTAGCGTGCACAAGGTCTTCAAGTGGACGACCCTTCACCTCCTCGCACAAGACGGTTTGATCGACCTCGACGGTCCCGTAAATGACTACACCGCCGAACCGGAATTGCCGGGCGTGACGGTCCGGCATTTGGTGCAGCACTCATCAGGAATGCCCGACCTCCCCGACATCGAGGACTACAACAACGCGATCGCTCAAGATCAAACCCGGCTGTTCTCCTACGACGACGTTCTCTCCTTGCTCGGCGGCTCATCGGGAAGCAACAGCTACGGCTCGTTTGCGAACGGTCGTCTCTCCGACTTCGTGCCCGGGCAGAACATGAGCTACAGCAGTATTGGGCCCGTGGTTGGAAATCGCATCGTTGAAACAGTCACCGGCATCAATGCCCGAGTGTTCACCGCCGAGCGCATCTTCGAACCGCTGGCTCTCGACAACACGAGCTTCATGGGATTCGAGCCCGACCCAGAGCGACTAGCCGACGGCTACGCCACACCTGAAACGGTCAACCAGTTCTTTCCGACAGCCGAAGCGACGATGGGCCTCTCGAGTGCCAATGGGGGTGCGCTTCACTCCACCGCCGCTGATGTCGCTGACTTCGGACACACACTGTTCGTCGGGAACGGCCTGTTGACGGCGACCACACAAGACGAACTCTTCACTTCACCCTTGCAGGGCCCGGGTATGCGCGCTGGCAATGGGATCATTCAGTTCGACGCCTGGCGGGAGAGCGGATGGTGGGGTCATGCCGGATTCGGCATCCGCAGTCACAGCTCAGTCCTTCTCCACCAGCCCGACATCGACCTCACGGTCGTCGTGATCACCAACGTCTACACACCGCTCGATGACTACCGGACCAATGTGGCCGTAGCCGATGCCATCCTCAGAGAGTTCCGTAGTGAAACTCCATGATCGAACGGCGTCGACCTACTGCTCCACGGTCAGAACTTGCCATTTTCGTTCTTCCACTCCGACCGCGGCGGTATTGCCTCGATCGAGTCCCAGTGCTCAACGATCCTCCCATCGTCGACGCGGAACAAGTCGTAGAGAGCCGAATGGTCATCACGATGCGAACCCTCACAACAACTGAGCACGAAGCAACCCTCGGCCAGAACCCGATGACACCGGTGATACTCCAGAACCGATGGGCCGGCGGGTGATCGTTCGGTCAACGCAGACCGAAGCGATTCCAATCCGTCGGAGCGGTAAGGGTTGTGTTCGATGTAGCGGTCGCCGTCGGCAACGAAGTGTTCCAACCGGCTCAGATCCCGTGCGATCAGCACCCGGTTGACATAATCCGCGATCAGCGACCGATTGACTTCGGTTTGATCAAGATCCACGACATCGGTGGGCCCATCGTTCATGGTGTGCCCCGAAGGGTTTGGCTTGTCATGTTTGTGCTGGAGATTGTCCCAATGCTCAACCGCGAACCCGTCCTCGAACCGGAACACCTCGAAGCCGGTCACCAGCTCGGCGAAGTCGTACTCGACATGACCAAAAACGAAGGCACCGTCTTCGAACATGCGCACAATCTCAACCCGTGGCGATGTCTCAGCGAGACGCTTGAACAACTCGGCCAACCCGATGCTGCCCTGACCCGTCATCGGGTTGTGCTGCACGTACCGATCCTCGTTGACGACTTCAACCGACCCGGGATCTCCGGTTTCAATGCCATGCAGCAGCCGTTTGATGCGTTCGCGCTTGGTCATGTCCGTTGTCCAGCCTTCCCTCTTCACCACACTGTTGCGGTATCCGGACGTGGCTGCCCGCAGGTGCCACACTTGAAGCCTTCCACGGAGATCAGCGCATCAGGCATCGTGCACACAGGGCAGTCTGGAACCGACCTCATTGCCGTTGTCTATCCGCAAAGACCGGAAAACGGGGTCATCCCTCCCCTACTTCGGTGCCCCGACCTCGGTTGGCTTCCGCCCGCGCGGCTGCGGTGGAACCGGCCGGGCGAGTAGGTCGAACCGGCTCATGAGGTCACGAGGAGCGCTCAGGAGTGCCACATTCCACACCGTCGCACGAAGCGAAGTGCATCTGCTGACCCGACTCGGCACGAAAGAGAAAGGGTGTGAGAGATCCACAGCCGATCCAACTCAGTTCCGTCTGCCCACCGAAGTAGCGGTGTCAGACCCCAACCGATTGTCGAGAATTTGTGTCATCCATAGCCGGACCCATCGCGGAAGAATCACCCGATCAAACCACCGGAGCCAAGCGCAGCATGGCTGGCTCATCGGTACTTGTTGCCGGGGCCACCGGTGGCCTCGGATCGGCGATCGCCCGTGACCTCAGTGAACGCGGTGCGACGCTCACTTTGGTCTCTCGGAACTCGGACCGCCTGAACGAGCTTGACGTACCCGGCCACCGCGTTGGGTTGGACCTTCGTGATCAAGACGCGTGCCAGGCCGCAGTGCGCGCCGCCGTCGAACATGCTGGCCGATTGGACGTAGTCGTCAATGCGGTGGGCGTCGTTGCGTTTGGCCCCGTCGACAACCTGTCGCTCGATGCGATGGAGGAGTTGTTTGTGACCAACACATTCATTCCGATCTTCCTCGCTCAGGCAGCACTCCAAACGTTGGGGCCCGAGGGTGTCATCGTGAACATCTCAGGCATCATCGCCGAGCAGAACGTGCCCGGGATGGCTGCGTATGGCGCTTCCAAGGCCGCGGTGCGCTCCTTCGATGAGTCGCTTTCTCGCGAGGCTCGGCGGCGACGGGTCCGGGTCATCGACGCCCGCCCGCCTCACACAGAGACTGGTTTGGTCGAGAGGGCTATCGAAGGCACAGCACCCAGAATGCCTCCGGGACTGAATCCGACGGTGGTGGCAGCCACCATCTGTGATGCCATAGCCGGTGATGCAAGCGAGCTGCCCAGTTCAGCATTCGGGACCGCATGACAACTCTGGTCGTGGGCACAGCCGCCACGTGGGCCATGGTCGGACTCATCTGGATGGTTCAGATAGTTCACTACCCGATGTTGGCCACCTACTCGAGGGCGGCGCCGGCGGTTGCGGTCGCTGACCATCAGCGACGAATCAGCTGGGTCGTCGGACCGCTGATGGCGGCCGAGGGAGTGACTGCATTGATCCTGCTGGCCATCCGGCCCGACTCGATGCCGGCATGGAGCGCCTGGATGGCGGCGGTCCTACTGGCGGCTGCGCTCATCTCGACCGTCCTGGTTCAGGTGCCGCTCCATGCTCGGCTGGCAGAACGACACGACAGTGGCGACGCAAGAAGGCTCATCGCGAGCAACTGGGTGCGTACGATCGCATGGACCGCACGTGGGTTGCTCCTGGCCTGGGTCCTCGCGGTCTGAGCTCATGGATGCACTTGCGATCACCGTTCCTGCGAATCAGGCAGCCGGGACGAGGGACGAAGACCCGATTTGATCGATGTTGGGACCAGGCTTAGGTTGAGACCTTCGACTCTGCCCGAGTCCCAATCCCTACACCAACGCGAACAGGAGCCACCATGGTCGGCGGTGCACTGAGATCAGCAGACATGAACGATTTTGACCTTCGGATGTCGGCCGAGGTGCAGCCGCTCTACGACGCCGTGAAAGCGTTCATCGCCACCGAGGTCGACCCGATCACCGACGAGTTTCACCGTCTGGGCGAAGATCGAACTGACCGATGGAGCTACGGCCCCGGCCAACTGGAACTTCTGGAAGGTGCCAAGGCCAAGGCCCGTGAGCTCGGATTGTGGAACTTTTTCCTCCCCAACGCCGAGACCGGCGAGGGCCTCAGCAATCTGGACTACGCCTATATCGCCAATGAACTGGGCAAGAACCCGTTGGCATCGGAGTGCCTCAACTGCTCTGCCCCCGACACCGGCAACATGGAAGTCCTGGAACGGGTGGGCACCGATGCGCAGAAGAAGCAGTGGCTCGAACCACTCCTCGACGGGCAGATCCGATCAGCATTCGCCATGACCGAGCCTGGCGTCATGAGTTCAGATGCCAAACAGATCCGCACGCAGGCAGTACTCGACGGCGACGAATGGGTCATCACCGGCGAGAAGTTCTACATCTCCGGCGCCGGCGATCCACGTTGCAAGATCATGATCACGATGGTCCAAACCAACCCGGACGCCGACACCTACAAGCAACAAAGCCAGATCCTGGTGCCAATGGACAACCCTGGTGTCGAAATCGTCGGCCCGATGCACGTCTTCGGCTCCGACGACGCCCCC
>JBLYYW010000115.1:0-13963 GCA_048550155.1 Acidimicrobiales bacterium
GAATTACAGCCCCGCGTACCAGTCGTAGCCGCGATCACCCCAGTAGTCGTCGGGCTGCTCGTTGGTGAACCGGATTCGGCCGATTCGTTTGAGTTGTTTGATGCCGTACTTGTTTGGGGTGGTCAAGCGCAGTGGTGCTCCGTGGAGTGAGCTGAGGGGCTCGCCTTGCAGTTCATAGGTGAGCATCGTTTGAGGATGCAGCATCGTCTCGATGTCCATTCCCACGTAGTAGTCACCGTTGGGGGTTTCCAGGCTCACGAAGCGGGTCGTTTCGCCGAGCTGTTCGATGTACTGCTGGGCGAAGTCACTGAATCGCGTTCCGCCCCATGTCACCACGTGGCTCCAGCCCTCGACACACTTGTGCTCCACTGTCATTTCGACTTTGGGGAAGGCCGTGACATCGCTCAGGACATGGGTTCGGAGTACCGTCCCGTCCGGTCCTTCAACGGTCATCTCCCACGAATCGAGGTCGACATCTTCCCGGATTCCGTGTCGCCCGTTGACCCTGAGCTCGGACGATTCACTCCGATCGAAAGTAGGAGCCATCGCGCTGTCGCGGGTCAGGCGCCGCCAGAGTGCTTCGTTGAACTCGTGCCCCTTACGTAACACGCTGTTGGCCCGCTTGTCATCAGGTCGGTTGAGTAGCCAACGGTACGATCCGGCGGCAACAACTGCGGCGACCCCGCCGGTGAGAAGAGCGCGTCGGGAGTGCTTTCGATACTCCTCGAGCGGCAGCACCTCCGCGTCGGCCTCTATCTCGGCGTAGCGGCGAGCTCGTTCCTGATCGGTTTCCCGCCTGCGGTCAGGCATCGGTGAACTCCTCTGCTTCGGCGTCGGCACGGGGACGTTCGACCACTTGGTAGCCGGTGACCATGGCCATGAAGTTGCGCCAACCGGCCCGGGCAACCTGCAAGAGGTGCACGACGAAGAATCCGATGAACACGATCGTGGCGGTGAAGTGGATCGTTCGGGCCGATTCGTACCCGCCGAACAACGTGGTGAGGATGTTCAACTGCGTCGGCTTGTAGATGGCGAAGCCGGTGAGGGTTGAGATCCCGCCCAGGGCGATGATGAGGGTGTAGGTCCAGCGTTGGGCGCCGTTGTACCGACCCTGGGGTGGGAGCGGCTTGTTTCCGATGAAGAGGTCGTGTTTGACCACCTCGAGCGAGTCGCGAGCTGAGTATCGATCGGGCAGCAGATGACGCCACTCACCGCTACGCCAGGTGTAGATCGCATAGGCGATGCCGTTGAGCACGAAGAGCCAGCCGAAGGTGAAGTGAAACGCCATCCCCTTGGCCAGTTTGCGTTCGATGTTCAGAGTCTCGTTGATGTAGTCCGGCAGGAAGTTGAACCAGTGCCAACCAACGAGTCCCACACCGAAGCCGTAGGGATCTCGCACATCGGCCCAGTAGATGCGCATACCGCTGTAGATCATGATGGTGAGAAGCGGGAAGTTGATCCAGTGCATCCACCGGCTGCCTCGGCGATGTTTGAGGATGGCCACCTTCTCGTTGCTCGGCGGACTCGCCTCGGTGTCGTCGTTCATTCTCTTCTCTCTCCCGAGCCGACGACGCCTGGTCCGTCGGTCCTGCAACCAGTCAAGCGCACGTCGCATAAAGAGCGGGTGAAGCAGGCCAGCAAGGAAACTGGCGCCCGGACCGTCCTGCTAGCTTGCCGTGATGCGTGGATTGGTGCCCTGTCCTTCATGGCTTTCGACCGCCGAGGCGATCGTCTTCGACAAAGATGGCACGTTGATCGATCTGGATACGCGTTGGGCCCCGTTCTTTCGAAGCGCATTCACGGTCGTCGCCGACGGTGACCCCGACCTCCTTTCCCGTTTCGAAACCTCACTGGGCGTCGACGGCGATCGTCTCGTGCCAAACGGACCGGCGGCAGTGTCCACACCCTCAGAGATCTTGTCGAGAGCTCACGAGGTCATGGAACAGGCAGGCTGGACGATCGAGCGGCGAAACGATGCACTCGCCCGGGGTGTTGCCGCAGCCGAGATGGGCCCTCTTGTGGCCATCGGGGACATCGTGGACGCGATGTCGCGACTGGTTGGGAAGGGGATCAAAGTGGCGATCGCGACTTCGGATGCACGAGACAACGCGAGAGCCGAGATCTCAAAACTTGGCATCGAGCCGTACATCTCTGTTCTGGCATGCGGCGACGACGACGTCGTGAAGCCTGATCCCGAGGTACTCCGGCGATGTGGGCGAGATCTCGGCATTGCGATGGAGCACATTGTCTACGTAGGTGACAGCCAACAAGACCAGCGCACGGCGAACGATGCCGGGATCCCGTTCATCGAGGTCCGCTCGGCCGGTTCCGATGGACTCGGCTGTGAGGTGTGGGTTCGATCGATCAGCGAGATCGCGGACGCCCTGGACGCCGGTTAGCCCAGGACATTGGTGGGTGAGGACTGGTCGAAGACCCTTCGCCTGCTGAACCCACCCATCTCGATCGGGTTGCCGGTGTACGGACCGTCGACCACCAGCGGGTCAGCGTCGTGGTCGTGACCAGCTTCAACGGCGAGAATCAGCTCGGCCATACACCGGCCCGCAGTCGGGGCATTCTTGAACTGGTTGCCGCTGGTCCCGATAGCCATGTAGTACCCAGGGAGATCTGATTGGTCATAGACCGGCGTCCAGTCCTGCGATGCGTCGTACACGCCGATCACGCCACGCTTCTGCGACGGGACACCCATGCCGATCACTCGCCGGGCCGTTCGCATCGCCTGGAGTTCGAACTCCTCGGTGTCAGGCACCAAAGACACAGTGTCAGGGTCCTCTACCCACTCCAACGGGTCACACTCGGGTTCGACCCCGCCGATCAAAACGTTGTTGCCTGCCTCGGGACGGAAGTAGGTGCCAACATCGAGGTCGGTGACCATGATGCCGTCGTTCTCGTAGTCGAGATCTCTTGGCGCCGGCGCGAGATGGACTTCGCGCCGCATGGGCTTGGGCACGATGTTCATTCCTTCGGTCACTCCGGCCAGGTCGTTGATGAACGATGAATGGGGGCCTGCCACGTTCACCACGATCGGTGCGTGAATCTCGGTTCCATCCGTGAGTTTCACTCCGGCTACACGACCGTCCGTTTGTACGATGTCGGCAACTTCGGTTCGGAATCGGAACTCGGCACCAGCGGCAATGGCAGCATCGGCCAGGTTCTGGGCCGCCAACATCGGATCGTTCACGTAGCCGGCATCCGGGCTGAAGAAACCACCTTCGAGCAACCCGCTCGGGTCTGCGAAGAACTCGGGATCGTCCTGACGTCGTGGAGGGCCATAGCGATTCATGTCGATCCACGGGAACCGCTCGTTGATCCGCTCCTGGGTGAGGTACTCGCAGCGAACGTTGAACCGATCATAGAGCGGCAGAAACGCGGCTTCGTTGGTGCCCTCGCTCTTGAGAAGTATCAATCCGCAGTCGACGTATTCGATCAAGCTGGCCTCGTCCGGCAGGTCGACATGGTTGTCCCAGTCCCGCCAGTAGAACAGGCTCTCCCACGCCATGGCCACGCCCCCGGCGGTGGAGTAGTTGAATCGAATGACCGAGCTGGAACTGCTGGTCGAACCCGATCCGGCGGTTGCCAACTTGTCGACCGACACTGTCCGCAACCCCTTCCGGGATAGTTCGAGTGCGACCGACGAGCCGATCACGCCCGCGCCGATGACGATCGCGTCGTAGTTGGTGGTTTCGTTCACGACCGCATCCGGGAACCCGAAGGGTCGAACGGCGGCTCAGCGAGCAACTCGGCCTGTCGACGCTCGCCGACCACCTCGATCTCGAAACCCGAGTCGGCGTCGGCGATCTCGATGGGAACATAACCGAGAGCCAGAGAGAGTTCAGAGTGGTGGGCGTACCCACCGGAGGTCACCCACCCGATGACAGCACCGTCGTGCCATATGGGCTCATCGCCGATGCAGTCTGCCACCCTGTCCCCGCTGCCGACGTCAACGCTGAACAACACCAGCTTGCGGCTCGGGCCGGTCTCGTGCACTTCGGCGGCGGCATCCCGACCGACGAAGTCCTTGTCGAGTTTGATCATCCAGCCCATGTTGGCCTCGAACGGGTTGTAGATCGGCCGGTACTCGGTCGCCCACGAGCCCCACCCCTTCTCCAAACGCATCGAATCGAGGGCCCGGATCCCGAACAGCTTCAGATCAGATGGCTTTCCGCTCTCCACCAAAGTGTCGAAGAGCTGCTGGTGGTAGCTGGCGGGGCACCAGATCTCGTAGCCCAAATCGCCGGTGAACGTCAGCCGTCCCAACGTCACCGGGACCGAGCCGACAAAGGTCTCGGTGATGTCCCGGAATGCGAAATCGCCCAGATCGAAATCGACCAGCTGACATAGGACGTCCTTCGATCTCGGTCCGGCCAACGAAAGCCCGGTGAGTTCATATCCGTACGTTCGAAACGACACCGACCGGTCCGCGGGGAGGTGGGCGTGGAACCAGCGTTCGTGATATCGCTCAGCCACCCCGGAACCGAAGATCATGAACCTGTCACCGGGCAAAGCCGCCACGGTGAAATCTCCGATGAGCATGCCGTTCTCGTTGAGCATCGGGCTGAGTGCCAATCGCCCAACCCTGGGCATCCGGTTGGGAAGGAGCCACTCGAGCCACGCTCTTGCTCCGGGCCCCTCCACTTCGTATTTGGCGTAGATCGTGGTCTCCAGCATGCCTACGCCGCCGCGGACTGCCGCCACTTCGTCGCCAACGCGGGTGAACGCATTGGATCGGTGGAACGTCACCTCCTCCACCGGCTCTTGCCCCGCCGCCTGGAACCACAACGGGTACTCCATGCCGTAGGCGGCTCCGAAGACCGCGTTGTGGCTCGCCATCCGATCGTGGATCGGCGACGTCTGATGATTGCGTGCCGCCGGGAGCTCTTCGTTGGGGAACGCGATCCGGAACCGGCGGCCGTAGTTCTCGATCACCTTGGCGTTGGTGTAACGCGGCGTAGCCCAGTCGCCGAAGCGGGCGTTGTCCATTCCCCACACGTCGAACCCGGGATCACCCTCGGTCATCCAGTTGGCCATCGCCAGTCCGACCCCGCCGCCTTGGCTGAGGCCGGCCATCACTCCACACGCCAGCCAGTGCCCCGGCTGGCGGTCGACCGGCCCGATCAGAGGGTTGCCGTCCGGGGCGAAGGTGAACGGGCCGTTGATCGTCTGTTTGATGCCGATTTCGTTGAAGATCGGGAAGTGTTGGAAACCGACGTCGAGGTTGTCGGCGATCCGCTCGAGATCGGGTGGCAGCAGTTGGGCGCCGAAATCCCACGGCGTCGTGTGAGGCGACCACGGGACACCGTTGGGTTCGTAGGTTCCCAGCAGGAGACCGTCCCCCTCTTCCCGCATGTAGATCTCACCGCCGAGGTCCATGACATGGAAGCCGGGCAGGCTGCTGGTCTTGCGCCATTGGGCCAGTTCGGGGACAGGCTCTGTGAGCAGATACATGTGCTCCATTGCCAGGACCGGAAGTTCGATCCCGGTCATACGCCCGACCTCGCGGGCCCAGAGCCCGCCGGCATTGACGAAGTGCTCGCACCGGATAGGTCCCACGTCGTGTTCGTTCTGGGTGTCGTGAAGGTGGATGTCCCAGCCACCTTCAACGACCGGCGAGATTGCGTGGGCCCACGTGTTCCTGTAGACCTCGGCACCAGCAAGCTGAGCGGCCTTGGCGTAGGCATGGGTAACACCGGAGGGATCGACATGCCCCTCATGAGCGTCGTACATTGCACCCACGAAGAATCTTGGTTCGAGGAACGGCACCATCTCGTGGGCCTCCTGGGCCGAGATCAGGTGCGAGTCCATGTTCAGGTAGCGAGCGCGGGCGTTCGCCATACGCAGGAAGTCCATCCGCTCTGCAGAGTCGGCTAGCACGATCCCGCCGGTGAGGTGGATACCGCAGTCTTGGCCGGAAATCTTCTCGATCTCCTTGTAGAGCTCCACCGTGTACTTCTGGAGCGCAGCAACATTCGGATCGCCGTTGAGGGTGTGCATGCCGCCAGCGGAATGCCACGTGGACCCGTGGGTGAGCTCACGCCGTTCCACCATCACCACATCGGTCCAGCCGGCTTTGGTGAGGTGATACAACACCGACGCGCCAACGACGCCACCGCCGATGACAACAACCTGTGCCTGTGATTTCAAAGTCTTGAGCTCCTGTGGCTAGAAGTCGGTTTTCACTCCACCTTCGGCAATCCGGCGATCGACGAAGTCCCTCAGCTCTGCGTCGATGGCGTCGTCGATCGGGGGCGTCTCGTAGTTCTCCAGAACCTCGCGGGCGATTCGGTTGGCTCGTTGCTCGGCTCGAGGCGATCCAGCTTCTGCCCATGTCTCCCAGTTTCGCCAGTCCGATACCAGCGGTGAGTAGAACGCGGTCGTGTACCGCGATTGCGTGTGTTCTTCGCCGAAGAAGTGCCCGTCTGGTCCCACGCCGGCGATGGCGTCGACGGCGAGGGCGTCATCGCTCGTGTCCAGCGGTTCGAGCAGCACGCTCACCATGTTCAGCAGATCGGCATCGATGACCATCTTCTCGTATGAGGCGTGGAGGCCGCCCTCCATCCAGCCGGCGCCATGCATGAGGAAGTTCGCACCTCCTTCGATCGCTCCCCACAATGCCATCATGCTCTCATAGCCCGCTTGGGCGTCAACGGCGTTGGACGCCGACACGTTGGATGAGCGGTACGGGAGCCGATACCGGCGGGCGAGCTGGCCGCCGATGATCGCAGCCTTGGCGTACTCGGGTGTTCCGAATGCCGGCGACCCGGATCTCATGTCGACATTCGAGGTGAAACCCCCATACATCACCGGTGAGCCTTTGCGCACCAGCTGAGTGAACGCCACGCCAGCGAGCGCTTCTGCGTTCTGCTGTACCAGGGCCCCTGCCACCGTGATCGGTGCCATCGCGCCGGCGAGCGTGAACGGAGTGATCACCACGATCTGATTTCGGGCCGACATCTGGATGATTCCTTCCAGCATCGGGTGGTCGTACTTGAGGGGTGATGAGGCATTGATTACCGTCATCAGGCTGGGTTGGCGTTCCAGGGTTTCGTGGTCGATTCCACGGGCGATCCGGGCCATTTCGATTCCGTCGAGGTTTCGTTGCTGGCCGAGTGAGTAGATGTGGAATGGCTTGTCGCTGAGCGTATGAACGTCGTATGCGCATTCGAGATGTCGGATCGAAGCGTGGAGATCGACCGGTTCAACCGGATACCCACCGAAGACATGAACCGGATTGAGCATCTGGCCAAGTCGCAGAAAGTCCTGAAAGCCTGCCCTGTCACCGGTGAGCCGATCCCCGTCGAGGGTCACATAGTTGGGGGCGCTGGCCACCGCTGAATATGCGAGCCACTCGCCGCCGATCCGGAGATCTCGATGGGACTCTCGGCCATGGAGTGTGAACTCCGCCGGTGCGCTGGACACGAGGTCAGTGATCAGTTCGGGGTCGAATCGCACCCGTACGCCATCCACATCGCAGCCCGCCTCTGCCCACATGGCGGAAGCCACCGGGTGGAGGAAGTCCATCCCGGTTTCGGAAAGCACCCGCAGCGACGCGAGGTGAATCCGCTCGATCTGATCCTCATCGAGAAGGCTGCGGGCGGAGACACTGCGTCGCGGTTGGGCCGCCGAGCGCTGGTCGTCGACAACATTGCGGGTTCGCTTGGGCCCACGGCTGCGGCGGCGACTCATGGCTGCTCAGAGTAGATCAAGCGCCTCCGGCACGGCGGTGCCGGCTCGCCAGAAAGTTCGTGGCTTCAACGCCGCCGGGTTCGGCGAGCGATGCGATTCGTTGGCTCGGGCCGGCCAGCGGTTCTGAATCGAAGGACATACACGGTTCGCAGCGTGTGAGGATCGACATCGCTGAGCACCGGACCGCTGTGGAGCTGGCCGAATTGGGGAAGCACGATGACCCGTTCGGGATGGCTCTGCACGTTTGGGTGGTTCCCCTCGTCGAAAGCGGCCAGGACATCGGGCGGAAGCGAGATCGGGGCTCCCGGTGCCACTGCGGGAACCAGGATCGGCTCTGTGGTGCTACGGGATCCCGAGTGAGTGCCGACGATCGCCACCAAGCTCACACCGTCGGCGGGCGTGTACTGATCGTCGTCGAAGTGGGGTTCGTGGTTCACCTGATCCAGCGGTAGTGCCGATACTGTCAGGTAGCCCGGCTCCACGAGCGAGATTCCGAACGCGGCACAAGCTCCCAGAACCAAATCGGCCATTTTCTGGGCTTGTGGCTGCCATAACTCGATCAGCACCTGGTTCTCACCGGTCGGGACAATAGGTTTCTCCGCCTGGACGACGAAGGTCTCAATCGCCGGGTCCCCTTGGGTCAGTTCGAATGGAGTGGCGGGCACCTCGAAGTGTTCGCCGATGTAGGCGGCTCCTGCCTGGCGAATCCGAAGGTGATCCCCGACGGCTGTCACGTACGCATCGCGGCACTCTTTCAGTGCCGCCGCGAAACGATCATCGAGAGCTTCGATCGCGCCGTTCGGCCCCGGTTGGTTCATTCCGACAGTGTCTCAGATATCGGTGCCGACCGGATGCAGATGTTGAATCGCCGAGTTCGGTTCTTTGCAGTTCACCGGGCAGACTGGTACCGCAGTTCGAGTAGCCGAGGAGCAGAACCATGATCGATCGCCGCAAGTTCTACATCAATGGAGAGTGGGTCGATCCCGCCGTCCCCAACGACTTCGATGTGATCAATCCCTCTACCGAAGAGGTGTGTGCAGTCATCTCTCTCGGCGGCCGGGCCGACACCGATGCTGCTGTCGCCGCAGCCAAGGCGGCCTTCCCAGCTTGGAGCATGACAGAGAAGGCGGAACGTATCGCCATGCTGGAGAATCTCCAGAAGATCTATGCTGACAGGGTTGGAGAAATGGGCGAGATGATCTCGCTCGAGATGGGTGCCCCGATCGACTACGCATGCAGTGCGCAGACCGGTGCTGGTTCATGGCACATCGACAACATGATCCAGGCGCTCAAGGAGTTCGAGTTCGAGCGGCCCCTCGGTGACCATTCTCCGGACAACGCAATCCTCTATGAACCGGTCGGGGTGACCGCTCTCATCACTCCATGGAATTGGCCCATGAACCAGGTGACGCTCAAGGTGGTCCCCGCCATCGGTGTGGGCTGCACCATGGTCCTGAAGCCATCGGAGATCGCACCTCTGAGCTCTGCGCTGTTCGCCGAGATGATGGACGAGGCTGGGTTCCCGGCCGGCGTATTCAACATGGTCCAAGGCGACGGGGTCGGAGTTGGTACTCAGCTCTCGGGACATCCCGATGTCGACATGGTGTCGTTCACCGGATCGACCCGAGCCGGGGTGGCCATCACCAAGAACGCAGCCGATTCTGTGAAGAGGGTGGCGCTCGAGCTTGGTGGCAAGGGCGCCAACATCGTGTTCGCTGACGCAGATGAGAAGGCTGTCACCCACGGGGTCCGTCACTGCTTCAACAACTCCGGGCAGTCCTGCAACGCTCCCACCCGGATGCTGGTCGAGCGGTCGATCTACGATCAGGCGGTCGAGACGGCCAGGGATGCTGCGGCCAAGACAGCGGTCGCCAACGCCGCCTCCGAGGGGCGTCACATCGGTCCGGTTGTCAGTGAGGTTCAGTGGAACAAGATCCAGGGGCTCATCGCCAAAGGTGTAGAGGAAGGAGCCACACTGATCGCAGGGGGTGCCGGTCGACCTGAAGGTCTCGACGCCGGCTATTACGTGAAGCCAACGGTGTTTGCCGACGTGTCGCCCGACATGACGATTGCCAAGGAAGAGATCTTCGGGCCGGTGTTGTCGATCCTGCCCTTCGATACCGAAGACGAAGCGATCCAGATCGCCAACGACACGCTGTACGGCCTCACCAACTATGTGCAGACCACGGACAACGAAAAGGCTCGTCGGGTCGCCCGTCAGCTTCGGTCCGGCATGGTGCAGATGAACGGGCGCGGCCAGGGTGCCAATGCGCCCTTCGGCGGGTACGGCCAATCCGGCAACGGCCGCGAAGGTGGCCCGTGGGGTATCGAGGAGTTCTGCGAGGTCAAGTCCGTGACGGGTTGGTACGAATAACCCGGCCATGACGGTTCGCGTAGAGAAAGACGGTCCGGTCTGGACCGTCATCCACTCCCGGTACGAGGCCCGCAACGCCATGGACCCAAGGAGCGCCCGGGATCTGTTCAACGCGTTCGTCGAGTTCGATGATGATCCCGAGGCGTCTGTCGCGGTGTTCTGGGGTGAGGGTGGCGCGTTCTGTGCCGGGTTCGATCTGAAAGCGGCCGCCTCGCTGGCCGATGACGACGACGGTGTGGATCAGCTGCCGTTCGAGCGAACCAGCGACCATGGTCACTCACGCGGGCCCATGGGCCCAAGCCGGCTCGATCTCTCCAAGCCCGTGATCGCCGCGATCGCCGGTCCGGCCGTGGCCGGCGGCATGGAGTTGGCAATGTGGGCCGACATCCGAGTGATGGAGACGACCGCGTACATGGGGGTGTACTGCCGCCGCTGGGGAGTTCCCTTGATCGATGGCGGAACCGTCAGGCTGCCCCGGTTGGTGGGCCAGGGCCGAGCCATGGACCTCATTCTCACCGGACGGCAGGTCATGGCAGGCGAGTGCCATCGAATCGGCCTGTGCGAGTACATCGTGCCTGAAGGAAAAGCGCGGGAGCGGGCGGAGGCACTGGCGCATGAGATCGCCCGTTTTCCCCAGCAATGCTTGCGCGCCGACATGAGATCGGCCAAAGATCAACAGGGGCTGCCGCTGCGAGAGGCCATGGCCAACGAATTCGAAAACGGTAAATCGATGGTGGTGGCAGAAGGGATCGCCGGCGCTCGCCGCTTCGCTGATGGCGCGGGCCGGGGCGGCGACTTCACCAAGATCTGATCAAACTGCTAGCTGTCCCTGTCCCACAGAGGTGAGGTGGAGATTGGCACAACTCCCTCGGTGGTGACCCGGACCATCTGTTCGAGCTTCACTCCCTCGTTTCCCCCTTCAGCTCCCACATAGCTCTCCACCGAGAGGACGGTGCCCGCTTCGAGTTCGCCGTCGTAGCCGGTCCAGTTCCAGTCGTTCGGGTAGGGGATCTTGGGGAACTCGTCGCTCATCCCGACTCCGTGGAACACACATGCGTAGCGGTTCGCTACGAACTCATCGGGTTGTCGGTAGCTCCGATCCGAGAGCTCTCTGAAGCTGGCGCCAACCGCCAACTGTTCGGTGTTGTGTTCGATCTCTTCCTGAGCCCGCTTGTAGAGATCGCGTTGGGCGGGGGTCGGAGCGTCGCCGCACACCCAGGTTCGGGAGATGTCGGCGCAGTAGCCGTTGGGTCCGATCATGTCGGTGTCGAACGCAACGAGGTCACCTTGCTCGATTCGCCTGGCGCTCGCTTCCTGGTACCAAGGATTGGTTCTTGGTCCCGAGCACAACATTCGTCCGTCGATCCAGTCTCCGTCGTGTGCGATGTTGGTGTGGTGGAGGATGGCAAACAGCTGGTTCTCGGTGATCCCCGGCGCGAGTGCGTCGCGCATCCTTTCGATCCCCAACTCTGCCACGGCAACCGCATAGCGGATGGCGTCGTACTCTTCTGGAAGCTTGCGGCTGCGCGCCAGTTCGACCACTCCTTCGGCGTCGGCGATGCGCATTCGGCTCCCGTGGAGCACCTTGAAACCCATTGGGGTGAGGCGTTCGATGCCCACAATCGATGTGGCCGGGAGTCCGGCCTCGTGCAGCGAACGTTCGATGTCGTGGGTGAAGCGGAGAGCCGCATCCCCAGTTGTCAGTCCAGCGTCGAAGGCGGTAACCGAATGAGCAGTTTCGCATCGATCGATCGTGGACAGATGATCGGTGTAGGCGCCGTGGAGAACGACCGGACCCTCGGCCGGAATCAGCAGGTACTGGGATGGGATGTGGGCCTGGAACGTTGCGTACCCTCGATACCCGGTGGCGTAACGAATCGACACGGGGTTGGTGAGAACGCACACGTCGAGGCCTGCCTCGATCATCTGGGCCCGCAGGTGCCTGAGTCGCTTGGCCGCGAGCGCCGGTTCGTCGATCGGGTTGACGGACAGATCGGTCACAACCCGTAGTGTGGTTCAATGCCGATCACCCGTCTAGACACCACCCCCGAGGGCCACGGATCAGCGCGGGCGTGTGTCGAGGCCCACATGGCCCGACCGGGACTTCTCGTCGAGGTGTGCGTCGTGGCTGCGATCCCCGAGTCCTGAAGAGAAACTGATTGCCGGTCCTGGGGGCCAGGAGTAGGGTCCGCATTGGGGCATGCATCATCCTGAGGGGGACGAACCATGGCAAGCACGTACACCGTCGAACGGAGCGCAACCATCAACGCGTCGCCGGACACGATTTTCGACCGAATCTCCAAGTTCAGCCGCTGGCCCGAGTGGTCTCCGTGGGAGGAACTCGACCCCGAGATGACCAAGACCTACACCGGCGCCGATGGTGAGGTCGGTTCTCACTACGCATGGAACGGAAACCGCCGAGCCGGTGCGGGGTCGATGACGGTTACCAGCCTCGACAAGCCGCACAGCATGACCTCGGACCTGAACTTCACCCGACCCTTCAAGTCGGACAGCACTATGGGGCTGACACTGACGCCAGAGGGACAGTCAACGCGGGTTGATTGGACCATGAGTTCTCCCCACAACCTGATGACGCGGATCATGAACGTGTTCGGTCTGATGGACAGACAAATCGGCAAGGACTTCGAGAAGGGCCTCGCCAAGCTGAAATCGCTGTCGGAGAGCTGACCGGTTCAGAGCCGGCTGCGGTCGCCGGCCTCAGCCCAGTCCATGTGGTTCCGAACATAGATGTTCGCCGCGTCTCTCACCGGTTCGTAGTCCCAGCTGTTCAGCGGTCCTTGGCTCATCGCAGCGTGAAGCGTGCGCCGGTCTCGCTGTGACTGGAGCACCCGACCTCTGATCGCATCGGAATCCCATCGTGAGTCAACCTCAGCGGCGAAAGCCGACGCGAGTTCGGCATGGCCCGGATGTCCGGCCAGATTGTTACGTTCCAACGGATCCTGGTCAACATTGAACAGCAGTGCTGGATCACTGTCGCAATGGATGTACTTGAAGTCACCACGTCGGATCATGAACATCGGGTGTGAAGTCATCTCCCCGCAGTACTCGCCAAAGGTCTCATCTGGTTGTTCGAGCCCACCGCTCGCCGCGTCCCACAGACTGCGCCCGTCGAGCTCCACGCTCACCTCTGGGGTTTGTCCGCTGTCGCTGGCGATGTCGAGCAGAGTTGGAAGTAGGTCGAGATGAGAACAGGCATTTCCCACTGATCCGGATTCGATTCCCGGACCGGCCATGATCAGGGGAACCCGAGCAGAACGCTCGTGGAACGACATCTTGAACCACACTCCACGATCGCCCAGCATGTCACCGTGGTCGCTGACGACGATCACCACCGTGTTGTCGAGCTGACCTGTTTCTTCGACAGTCCGCACGAGCGAGCCGACCCAATGATCGAAGTAGCTGGTGTTGGCGTAGTAGCCGTGCCGGGCGTTGCGGGTCTGTTCGGGTGTGAACCCAACCGCGTCGGCCTCGATGCCGTGGTGGATCCGAGCGGTGTGAGGATCCATGTCGGCCGGATCCAGGAGGTCTGGCATGTCGATGTCGTCATTGGCGTACAAGCTCCACCATTCGGGCCGAGCCACGTAGGGGTCGTGAGGATGGATGAACGAAGCCACCATGAAGAATGGCCGCTCGTCAGTGTCGCGAGCCATGTCGAGTAGGTGGCGCCGGGCTGCGAAGCCGACCTCCTCGTCGTAGTCGATCTGGTAGGTGGTGACGGCCTGGCCAGCGTCCTGAAGAACGTCCATGTTGTGATACCACTTGTCGATCCGCTCGTCGGCGTGTTCCCAATTGGGGGTCCAGGCGAAGTCAGCCGGATAGATGTCGGTGGTGAGCCGGTGATCGAACCCATGCAGCTGGTCGGGGCCC
>JBLYYW010000116.1:0-4074 GCA_048550155.1 Acidimicrobiales bacterium
CAGCAACACTGGGTGCCCTGCTCGCTCTGTTGCTCGGCGTATCGGGCGTCTTGCTGTCGGCTGCGCCTGCCTCGGCTGAGCCTGCGGTCTCGATCACCACTGCGATCGGCGATCGCTACGTTCCGGGTGAGCCGGTCACGTTCCTGGTTGATATCACGGCCTCGAAGGCGACCAAAGGCAACGTGATCGTCCGCATGGAGGGCCGGGAAACTGCGGCCACCAGCTTCGAAGTGGCCGGTGGTGCGACAAAGACCATCGTCGTCGTGTCCGAGACCGTCCAGTGGGGAGGCGGTATCGCAGTTGCGGTCAACAGCGACGATGGGAACCGCACCTACCGTCCTGGGCTTGCCGAGGATCGGGATGGTGAACAGGTGGGGATCTTGCCATCCCTCCAACTGGCCGAATTGCCCAATACCGCTCCGACTTCCACAGGCGGCAGAACCGCTCGTTTCCATCCGATCACCGAACAGATCCTCGGGTCAGACGAACGGGCACTCGACATGTACGACTCGATTGCGGGAAGTCCGGACGACTTTTCAGCGATGGCTCCTGAGGCGGTCGAGTCCGTTCAGAGCTGGACCGCACGGGGCGGCTCGCTGATCATCGACGCACCTGCTGGAACCGCAGTTCGAGGATTCGAAGGCGACGGGCGCTCAAGCGTCGCAGGGTACGGGTTCGGCACGATTCGCTACAGCGACGACTCCTTTCGTCGGGGCAACGTTGCCGGGGTTGTGCCATCGACGGGGCTGGTTCGCTTCGACGAGTTCGACAGCGGCATCGACCCCGGTCAGTCGGGCCGGGTGCTGGTCTCCGACGCAGGCATAAGCACCCCGGGCATCGGCGCCCTCCTCGGTTTGATTGCGGTCTACATCGTGCTTGTGGGGCCGGCATTGTTCCTGCTGCTACGCCAACTCCACCGCCAGCCGCTCGCCTGGCTTGCCATCCCTGGTTTGGCGGCATTGGCCGTCGGCTTGGTCTGGGGTGTCGGTCGGGCGCAACGATCCGACATCGACCTGGCTCACGGCACAATCGTCGCCTACGTGGATGGCGTCCGGATCGAACGTTCTGAGGTCCTGGTGGCCGCGTCGAGCGGTGGGTTCGTGGGTGTCGACACCACAGATGGGTTCGAGTCGGTGGGCGGGACCTTGGACCGCTGGGGACAGGCCACCGGCCGCGTGCTGGAACGACGTGATGACTCGGTCGGTCTCCGGTTGAATCCCGGCGAAGCTTCTCGCCTCACTGTGGAGCGGGTCACGGTTGATCCGGATCCTTCGCCGCTCGTCGTCAGCGTCACGATCCAGGCCAACCGAACCGTTACCGGGAGTATCACCAACAACTGGGGGCTCCCGCTCGCGGATGTTCGGGTTGTGGCGGGAAATGCAGTTCAAATGATCGGGACGATGGAACCGGGCGAAACCGTCGATTTCGCGTTGGACCAGGACTTTGCCACTCTCCCGATTACTCAGGATTCGCTGTTCCTTCGAATGCAGCAGGGCTTCTTCGATCCGTTTGGTGGTGACGAAGTTGAGGATGAAGCGGTAAACGCGGGGGTACTGGCCGGATTCACCCGCCAGTTTCGTGAGAGTCGGGCCACGGGGCAGGTAATGGCCCTGGGGTGGACGCGAGATTTCGATGCACCGGTCCGAAGCCACGAGGGCGAGCCGATCGAACGGGGCCGGACCGGGTTCGTGAGCTTCGAGCCCATCGGCTCCGACGGCGATCCCGGTGTCGAGTACGGCGAGTCAGCTGCGATTCTCCAGCGGATCTGGGACTTCGAGTTGAACGACCGGGCCAACGGTTTCACCGAGTTCCCGAGCGAGATCCTGTACACGCTGCCCGCCGACGCTGATCCCGACGGTGCGTACGTGGTGGAACTTCCCGACGACGTTGTGGCACTGGATATCTGGAATGGCTCGACGTGGGACCCCTCGTCGAGCAAGCTGCTCCCCGGGTCACGGGTAGTTCCCTTGACGCCCGAGGCGGTCCGTAGCTCACAGGTGCACCTACGTGCCGGCTTCGGCGCCTTCGAACAAACATCAATCCCGGTGATCCGTTCTGCCACGCCAGAAGAGATCGCAGCTGCGCCATGACCGATCAGTTCCCTCCTCCTCCCCATTTGATGCCCACTGTCGTCGGCCCGGTCAACGTCCTCGATTCCCACGTGCCGAGCGATGGGCAGGCCCACCTGAACCCCAGTGACGCCATCATTCAGGCACGAGGTCTCACCAAGCACTACGGCCAGCTCACCGCCCTCAACAACTTCACTCTCGATGTTCCCCGCGGCAGCATCTACGGCATCATCGGGCCGAACGGGGCCGGCAAGTCGACCGCCTTCTCCATCCTGGCCACGCTGCTCAAACCCACCCTTGGTACCGCGCTGGTGTGCGGCGCCGATCCCACCAGCGACCCCAAGGCGGTTCGACGCCGGACCGGCTACATGCCCGATGTGATGGGTGTGTATGAACGACTAACCGTTGCGGAGTACCTCCAGTTCCATGCCGCGGCGTACAAGGTCCCCCGCGCCGAGTGGCCCGACCTGGTGGGGGGTCTTCTGCAGTTGGTCGATCTGGACGTGAAGTCGACCGCCCTCGTCGACCGGCTCAGCCGGGGAATGAAGCAGCGTCTCTCGCTGGCCAGGGCCATGGTCCACGATCCAGATCTGTTGATTCTGGACGAGCCTGCGAGCGGTCTCGACCCTCGAGCCCGCATCGAATTCAGGCAGCTTCTTGTCGCACTTCAAGAGATGGGCAAGACCATCCTGATCAGTTCCCACATCCTGGCCGAACTCCAGCAGATGTGTACCGACATCGCAGTGATCGAGGCAGGAAATCTGTTGGCGTCGGGCACACCGCAGTCGATCATCGACGAGCTGGGCCATGGGAGAAGGGTGAAGGTCACGTTTTCCGACGGGACTTCCGAAGAGTTTGCTGTCACCGACGTCGAGGCCCAGGTTCAGCTGTTGGAACGACTTGTGGTCGAGGACGACCGAGACGTGGTTGAGTTCGCGGAGATTTCGACCGATCTTGAAGGTCTGTTCCTCCAAATCACCCAAGGGATCGTGCAATGACCGCGGTGGCATCGCTCTTCCAGAACTTGAACCCGGTTCTCGACCGAGAGCTGCGGCAACGCAGCCGTTCGGCCAAGTCGGTCACCGTGATGTCGATGTTGTTGGCGGCCCTCACGGGCGTGTTGTACGTGGTGTACCTGGCCTCTACCTCGAACAACGAGTTCCGGGATCCGCTGGAGACTCTTTCTTCGGGCATCGGGGCTGTGATGTTCGAGGTCGTCCTGTTCGCTGAACTGGGTTTGCTTCTGCTGATTATTCCGGGCGTATCTGCGTCTGCGATCTCGGGTGAACGGGATCGCCAGACTTTGATTCCACTCCAGATCACGCTGATGGGCCGCGGCAGTATTCTGTTCGGCAAGGTGGCTGCGTCGAGCGCATTTGTGCTGTTGCTCCTGGTCGCATCCGCCCCCCTGCTGGCAGTCCCCTACCTTCTCGGCGGTGTGAGCCTGTTCCGGATCTTGATGGGGTTCCTTGCAACGCTGATCACTGGGGTTTTGTATGCAACCCTGGGAGTTGCTTGCTCGGCCTTCTTCCGACGCACTCAGACGGCCACGTTGATGACCTACGTCATGATCGTGCTTCTGACCATAGGCTCCATCATCACGGTGGTTGTGATGGGGATCTTCGGCAGCCTCGATGGAAACTTCTCAGACCCTTCGTTGGTTCCGCTCTACTGGAATCCGTTTGTGGGTGTCGCTGATGCGGCAGGTGAGTTCGATCGTTCGTTCGACAACCAAGGCCCGTTCAGCGGAATCAAGGAAGGCGTCTTCGGTGATGGTTTCGATGGTGGACCCCAGTCGGCTCGGCCCGACTGGCTGATTTCGTTGGGTGCCCAGGCAGCTTTTGTTGGAGTGTGGGTGCTTCTGGCGTTGCGCAAGCTACGTCTACCGCAGGGGGAGATTGACTGATGGGGTCGTTCTTGGCTGCGATGACTCGGCGTCTGCGCTTGGTGTGGGCATGGGCGTTCACCGGCTGGGTCGCGCCGGCTGTGGTCGGCGTGGCGCTGA
>JBLYYW010000117.1:0-7050 GCA_048550155.1 Acidimicrobiales bacterium
CTGAGTCGTCATCGTTCAATCCGGTCACCCCCTACGGAGTATCGAAGGTGCAGTCCGAACTCGGGCTCGCACCGATGGCCGATGACAACTTCTCACCCACCTATCTCCGGGCATCCACGGCGTACGGCTGCTCGCCTCGACTTCGTTTCGACCTCGTCGTGAACAACCTGGCAGCGTGGGCCTACACCACCGGCAAAGTGCTCATCAAGAGCGACGGCACGCCCTGGCGTCCCCTCGTTCACGTAGAAGACATCGCCCGCGCCTACATCGCGGCTGTCGAGGCCGATCGTGAACTCGTTCACGACAGGGCGTTCAATGTTGGCTCTACCACCGAGAACTATCGGGTACGCGACGTCGCCGAACTTGTTGCAAAAGTCATCCCCGGGAGCGAGATCGAGTTCGCCGAAGACAGCGGACCCGATACGCGCTGCTACCGCGTGAATTGCGAAGACATCGCCACCACGCTTCATGGCTTCAAGCCCCAGTGGACAGTAGAGCGAGGCATCCGCGAGTTGTACGAGAAGTACCAGGAAACCGGACTCACGCTCGAGCAGTTCGAGGGCGAGAAGTACCAGCGCATCGCGCACCTCAAGAGCCTTGTCGCCAGCGATCGCGTCGATGACTCGTTCCGGTGGGTCGCATGAGCGCACCCCCCTGCCGAGCCTGTGACTCGGATCGCACCTACCCCTTTCTCGACCTGGGCAGCACCCCGTTGGCCGATGGACTCGTGTGGGAAAAGGACCTCGACAAGAGCGAACTCGTTTTCCCCCTTGATGTCATGCTGTGTGAGGACTGCGCCCTGGTGCAGATCACCGAGACCGTCGACCCTGAGATCCTCTACGGAGAGGACTACCCGTACTACTCGTCCTTCTCCCCTCACCTGCTCGAACACAGCCGAAAAAACGTTGAAGCCATTCTCGAGTCCCGCAACCTCGATGAAACCAGTCTGGTCGTCGAGGTAGCCTCCAATGACGGCTACCTCCTGAAGAACTACCAGGCCGCGGGAATCCCGGTGCTGGGTATCGACCCCGCCCCGGGCCCGGTGAAAGCCGCGGTCGAAAGCGGCGTGCCGACACGGTGCGAATTCTTCGGTGCCGAAGTTGCCAAGGGTCTTGTCAGCGAAGGCATCCGGGCCGACGTGATCCACGGCAACAACGTCCTGGCTCACGTCGCCGACACCAACGGCTTCGTCGAGGGGCTCGCCACTCTGCTCAAGGACGACGGCGTCATCGCAATCGAAGCACCCTATGTGCGCGATCTGATCGAACATCTCGAGTTCGACACGATCTACCACGAGCACCTCTGCTATTTCTCCGCCACATCGTTCAAGAACCTGTTCCGACGCCATGGGCTCCATCTGAACGACGTGAAGTGGCTGGAGATACATGGTGGAACCCTGCGCTACTTCGCCGGCAAGACCGAACAACCGACCCAGGCCCTCCTCGACCTCCTCGCTGAGGAAGAGGCGATGGGTCTCGGCGCTCGCGAATACTACGAGACCTTCGGGGCCCGAGTAGAAAATCTGCGGACCGACCTCAGGAAGCTGCTCACCAGCCTCAAGGAAGACGGCAGGACGATCGCCGCCTATGGAGCAGCCGCCAAGGGTGCCACCATGATCAACTACACCGGTCTGGGCACCGACGTCATCGACTACGTCGTCGATCGGAACACCCACAAGCACGGTCGCTACATGCCGGGCCAGAAGATCCCGATTCGTCCGCCCGAGACGCTGGCCGAGGAAATGCCAGACTATGTACTCGTCCTGGCCTGGAACTTCCTCGAGGAGATCTCCGCTCAACAAAGCGACTACCTGGCCAAGGGTGGGAAGTTCATTCGTCCCGTGCCGACACCAGAGATCGTGAGCTGAGCAATGGAAGCCATCGCCTGCAAAGCATGCCTGTCCGACGACACCGAGATCTTCTACCACCAGGCCGACGTGCCGACCAACAGCTGCATCTTGCTGGAGACGGTTGAGGAAGCAACCAGCTATCCGCGTGGCGACATAACCCTGACCTTCTGCCACGGGTGCGGGTTCATCTTCAATCAATCGTTCGATCCCAAACTCACCGAGTACAGCGGTCGATACGAGGAAACCCAGTCATTTTCGGGCACGTTCAACAAGTTCCACATCGCGTTGGCCGACCGGTTGATCGCAGAACACGATCTGCAGAACAAACGGGTGCTCGAGATCGGGTGCGGAAAAGGCGAGTTCCTCCAGCTCCTGTGCGAGCGGGCCAACACATCCGGAATCGGATTCGATCCGGGCTACCAAGAGGGTCGCCTCGACCTGTCCGAGGATCTCGACATCTCCTTCGTCCAGGACTTCTACTCCGAAAAGTACATCGACCAGTCGGCCGACTTCGTCTGCTGCAAGATGACCCTGGAACACATTCCCGAGGTCAAGAGCTTCATGGACGTGGTCCGCAACACCATCGCCGAGGATGAAGCCGACGTCTTCTTCCAGATCCCCGAGTCGGAACGGATTCTCGATTCGATGGCATTCGAGGACGTCTACTACGAACACTGCAACTACTTCACGCCGCTGTCGCTCGATTCGTTGTTCCGTCGAACCCGTTTTGCGGTCGACGACGTCGCAGTCGAGTATGACGATCAGTACCTCACCATCGAGGCAACGACCAAGACCCTGCCGCCCGATAGTGAAACCGACCAGAACAAGGTCGCTGAACTCTGGAAGCTGGCCCGCTCGTATTCCGAGCGTTTGGGAGCAGTGGTTGCACAGTGGCGTGAGACGATCGACCGATGCACCGCCGACGGCAAGCCGGTCGTGATGTGGGGGTCGGGTTCCAAGGGTGTGTCCTTTCTGTCCGCGGTTGATCGGGACGACAGCATCTCTGCGGTCGTCGACATCAACCCGAACCGACGCAATCACTTCATGTGCGGCACCGGGCACCCGATCGTCGCCCCTGATGATCTCGTCGCCATCGAGCCCGGTCTTGTCATCGTGATGAATCGAATCTACGTCGACGAAATTCGCGACACTCTCGCGGAGCTCGGACTGACCCCTGAGGTCGTTGCTCTCGGAGCTCAGTAGATGACAACCGTGGCCTGTATCGCCTGCGGTTCGACTCGAACCCAGACGTTGGTCGATCTGCCAAACATCCCGGTGGTATGCAACGACCTCCACGATTCTGCTGCGTCCGCCCAGGCGGCAGCCACGGGCACGATGCGAATCGAGTATTGCTCGGCCTGCCATCACTTCTTCAACAGCGCGTTCGACGACAGCGTCATCTCCTATTCGGAGAACTACGAGACGTCGCTGCATCACTCGGCGGTCTTCCAGGAGTACGCGGCTGGGTTGGTCGACAAACTGGTGAATGGCTACGCGGTCACCCGCTCCACCCTGCTTGAAGTGGGCTGTGGGCGGGGCGAGTTCCTCAATTCGCTCTGCAACGCAGGCGCAAACACTGCGTTTGGATTCGACACCTCCTACGACGGTGGGGCCACGATCGGCGAGCAGCACCCCGGGCTCAACATACGATCCACCTACTTCGACGCGGAACTGGAGCTCCCCGCGATCGACCTGGTCGTCTCCCAGCAGGTGCTGGAGCATGTGGAGGATCCTCGGGCCTTCCTCGATCTCTTGGTTTCCCATCCCTCGGTGGCTGGCCACGACGCCCTGCTGTACCTGGAGGTTCCCAACGGTCTGTACACCTTCGCCAACGACGGGATTTGGGACCTCATCTACGAACATGTCTCGTACTTCTCATCAGACTCCTTGCTCCGCCTAGTCGAGTCGTGCGGTTGTGAAGTGATCGAACACGGCGAGTCGTTCGGCGGTCAGTACCTGTACCTGGTGGCCCGCGTGTCCGGCACTGACCACAGCGCCTACGAGGCACAACGGTCCTATGCCTTCGTGGACGGGTTCGCCGATCGATTCGCTGCCAAGACCGAGCGGTGGGAACGTGAGCTCAGCTCCGATCTCGCCGCCACCGGCCGCACGTTCGTATGGGGCGCCGGCTCAAAAGGAATCACCTTCTGCAACATCATGGATCCCGAGGGCAAGCTCGGCGGCCTCGTCGACCGGCACCCCAACAAGGTCGGCAAGTTCGTGCCCTCGACAGGAGCGCCCATCCTCTCCCCATCAATGCTGCCCGCGGCACAACCAGATCGCATCATCGTCATGAACCCGCTCTACATCGAGGAGATCCGGGTCGATCTTGCCAGCGCAGGCCTGCAGCCCGAAATACTCGAGGCTTGACCGACGAGCGAACTAGGCCACGTCGGGGTCGAACAAGATGTCGGACCGGCCGAGCCGAGCGGCTGCCCACGCCAGTCCCACCTGGGTGAAACCATCCGGAATTCGCCCGCACCGGTGATCGTTCCGGATCTGATCGAAGGTTCTCCACTCCACCCTGATCGCTTCATTGGTTTCGGTCGGTGGACCAACCTCGGTCGCCGATGTCGCAAGGTAGACGTGGAACGTCTGATCGGTGAAGCCGCTCGACGGATGCCAGGTTGTGAGATGCCTCAATGTCCCGGGCCGGAAGCCGGATTCCTCGACGCACTCCCGGGCCGCCGCTTCCTCGGGAGTCTCCCCCGGATCTACGACTCCCGCCGGCAGCTCCCACCCCCACGCCCCGGTGATGAATCGATGACGGTAGATCATGAGCACCCGATCGCCATCGACGACAACCGCTCCCGACGCATCTCGGGGTGAAACGACAACCTCGTGCTCGATGATTCGACCGTCGTTCAAACGCACTCGATCCAAGTGGAGTTCCAGCCACCACGACGCATGGACCGTGCGGCGACCCAAAACCTCCCACTCATGATCAGGTTGGTCTTCCTGGCCCAGGTCCACTCGATCGGTCACGTTGGTGACAGTAGTGGAACCCAGCTGTGAGGGAGGCTCCACTTCAAGGCCGGTGCCCGAGAGGTCGACACACCTCTCATGACGTTTCGACAACATGACACAGACGGCGACGGAGCGATCGACCGCGAGGAGCTGGCTGCCGAGGATGGCACCAAGATGGTGCTGGAAGACCTCGATGGCAACGGCACGATGGACCGGTTCACTCGATACAGCCCAGGAGGAATCAAGCTCTCGGTGGCCGAAAGGCACGAGGACGGCACCGAATCCCGCACCCGATTTGATCGCGATGGGAACGTGGTCGAAGTGCAATCAAAGATGCCATGCGGAACGACAGCACGGAACACCGACCTCGATGGAGACGGGGTGATGGACCAGCTGGAGACCATCTGCCCGAAAGGATCCCGGCTGCTGGTGGAGGACACGAACCGAGACGGCAAAGGAGACCGGCGTACCGAGTTCGACGCTCACGGAAACGTGATCTCCATTCTTCAGCAGAACCCGGACGGGACCGTGACCATGAGCGCCGACCTTGATGGCGATGGAGAGATCGACTCGGTTCGCACCTTCGACGCTGACGGCGAGATCGGCGTCTCTCGAACCGAATCGGCGGCCCCACCCGGCCCGGTGTTTTTGCAGTGATCGAACGCGTCAACGCCCGGCCTCTCCGTCATCGACGGAGGGACCGGGCGTTTGCGTGTTTGCTCTCCCCGTAGAGGAGGCGCGAGATCAGACCTGCTGGATCTTGATCTCGATGTCGACCCCAGCGGGGAGCTCGAGGCGCTGCAGCGAATCGACGGTCTTGGGGTTGGGCTCCAAGATGTCGATCAGACGCTTGTGGATCCGCATCTCGAAGTGCTCCCGTGAATCCTTGTACTTGTGAGGTGACCGGATGACACAGAAGCGATGCTTCTCGGTCGGCAGCGGGATCGGTCCACGGAACGCGGCATTGCTGCGTTGCACGGTGTCGACAATCTGTTTGGTGCTCTTGTCGATGATGTCGTGGTCGTAGGCCTTCAAACGGATGCGGATTTTTTGTGAAGCAGCCATTATTTGAGGATCTTGGTGACTCGGCCGGCGCCGACGGTGCGGCCGCCTTCACGGATCGCGAACCGGAGGCCCTCATCCATCGCGATCGGGTTGATCAACTCGACCGTCATCTCAGTGTTATCACCCGGCATACACATCTCAGTACCCGCAGGCAACGTGACCGCACCAGTGATATCAGTAGTCCGGAAATAAAACTGAGGCCGATAATTCGCAAAGAACGGCTTATGACGCCCACCCTCATCCTTGGTCAACACATACACCTGAGCCTCAAACTCAGTATGAGGAGTAATCGAACCCGGAGCAGCCAACACCTGACCACGCTGCACCTCATCCTTCTCAATCCCCCGCAACAACGCACCAATGTTGTCACCAGCCTGACCCTGATCCAACAACTTCCGGAACATCTCCACACCAGTACACGTCGTCTTCTGCGTATCCCGAATACCAATGATCTCCAAAGCATCACCAGTATTCACAATCCCCTGCTCAACCTTGCCCGTCACCACCGTCCCACGACCAGTAATCGAGAACACATCCTCAATCGGCATCAAAAACGGCTTATCCAACTCACGCTCAGGCTCAGGAATATACGTATCAACCTGATTCATCAACTCCATAATCTTCTCAGCCGCATCAGCATCACCCTCCAACGCCTTCAACGCCGACACATGCACCACCGGCACATCATCACCCGGAAACTCATACTCAGTCAGAAGCTCACGAGCCTCCAACTCCACCAACTCCAACAACTCCTCATCATCAACCATGTCCGCCTTATTCAACGCCACCACAATCGCAGGCACACCAACCTGACGAGCCAACAACACATGCTCCCTCGTCTGAGGCATCGGACCATCCGCAGCCGACACCACAAGAATCGCCCCATCAACCTGAGCAGCACCAGTAATCATGTTCTTGATGTAATCCGCATGCCCCGGCATATCAACATGCGCGTAATGCCGAGCCTCAGTCTCATACTCCACATGAGACACATTGATCGTGATCCCACGCTCACGCTCCTCAGGAGCCTTATCAATATTCGCGAAATCCGTCGCAGTATTACCCGCAACACGATCCGACAACACCTTCGTAATCGCAGCCGTCAACGTGGTCTTCCCATGGTCAATATGACCCATAGTCCCCACATTCACATGCGGCTTCGTACGCTC
>JBLYYW010000118.1:0-3578 GCA_048550155.1 Acidimicrobiales bacterium
ACAATGCTCCTGCAAGGTCGGGTTCTAGATGAGCTCGAGTCGGATCTTGGCACCGAGTGTGTCGGTGAGGTGGGCGATGTCGGTGGGGTCGGATGTGAATACCAGGGTGTCCTCGGTGCGGGCGAGTGTGCTGGCGGTCAATGCGACGGATGCGTCGATGACGTCGGCGGTTCTGGCTTGGCCGCATAGTAGGCCTGCAGCGCGAGCTAGGACGCCGTCGAGTGGGACTTCGTCGCAGTGGCGCAGCGCTCGCGACAGCAGCGCTTGTCGCGTGCCATCGCGCCACGCTTGGGCTATCACGCCGGCGGGGACGTAGACCGGCTTGCTCTCGTCGGCCGCGATTCGTAGTACGGCCCACATTTGTCGATCGTTGCGGTCGAGGGCGATAAGTGCGCCGGTATCGAGGATGATCGCAGCGGTCACGAGTCGATGCGAGCGCGAGCCATGGCGAGTTCGTCTTCGGAGAACTGGCCGTGTTCGGCTTCCCAGTCAGTGAGGACGTCGCGCAGCCCGCGACTGGCGAGCCGGCGGCGCGCTGCGTCGGCAAGCCAGGCAGACAGGTTCTGGGCGTCCGCCTCTGCCGCTTCGCGTACAGCTTCGGCCAGCTCAGCTTCTAGGGAGACGGTTACGCGCTCGACAGCCATGGTCTGATCATACTAGTTCATACTCCGAGCAGCAATGAACCTGGGGGCGTCGTGATGATCTTGGGGCCGTACAGCGGTGAACGCTGACAGTCGGTCCGCGGGTTCTCCGTGAAGCGTGTCGACCTATCCAATCCGCAGCATGACCTGGCGACCAAGACCTACCCGCGAGGGCTGTCGTATTGGTGATGGTTCGACGCTGGATGCGTGGTGGAGAAGGTTTGTTCAAGTCGCCCCTCCAGCATGTACGGAACTCCGTCACTGCATTCCTTGTTGGATGGTTGGGTGTCCTCTCCAACACCAGCGCGGTCCAGTCAGCACTGTCGGTCGCTGAGATGGGCTGTAGCGATAGGCGTTGCACTACTCGGGTGCGGTGGGTCACCTGTGGCTGAGGTTTGTTCGGTCGGGGTCGAATTCGGTCAGGGTGTCGCGCCGTTCGAGGCGGCTGAGGTAGTCAGAGTCTGTGTTGATGAGGAGTGTGCTGACTTGGAGCGGGTTGAGCCTCAAGGAAACTTGGTCTACCGGGCCGACCAGGACGGGCTGATTCGTTGGTACTTGCTCGAGACCGGAGACGAAGAATCGGGTGATCGGACCCAAGCGGTCAGTGACCTTGGTGGTCACTCGTTCGATCTCGTCGGAGCAGATGAACTGACGATTGCCGTCTCGATTGGAAGTCAGGATCTGTTCGCCTCGGCTGATGTGGGTCGGATCACCGACGAGTGCCAAGTACTTCTGTCTCTCGAGCCCCTGTGATCGCATGATCCGTCGAGCAGGTGATGTTCAGGATCGGCGGTTGAACTGCGAGTGCGACGGACCGGGAGCCAAGGTGTCCCTAGTTTTGTCCCTAGAAACCGGTTGCACGCTATGTCACACGGCGTAACGAACTGGACGCCGACTCCGAGTATTCCCTGTTCAGCGGCACGGAATGTCACTGGCTGGAGACTGGGGTAGGACCTACGACATCTTCGAAGGCTCCGGCCAGATCCAGCAGCTGGTGGTCGCACGGGCGATCTCGGGGCTACGGATCGAGTAGTTTCCCAGTTCAACGCATCGAACGGGAGGTGGTTCATCCACCTCCCGTTTCGCGTCCTGTCGCTAGTTTTTGATACCGCGGTCCCAAGTGTGTCGTCGATCGTGTGAGGGCCGGACGGTCAGGTTCTGGCGGGACCTGCCGTTGTGTCTCTAGGTCTTCCTGAGTTGCGTCTGGGGGTTCCTTGACCCGGCTGCTCCCGCTGCGCGGGCAAGAATCGCGGGATACCTCTTGACAGGCTAACGTTGTTAGCCCATGATGTGGCTAACAACGTTAGCCACAAGGGAACAGATCATGACCAGAACAGCCACAACCACAACACCCAGCAGAACGACAGCCACGGTCCGCCGAGATCGATGGGCCACGGTGATCCTTGGGCTCTGCGCCGTCGGTGCGGGGTTCGCCACCGCAACCGCGATCAGTGACGTCGCCGATGCCGAAGGGACCGCCCGTCTGGCCGAGACCTGGCGACTGTTCGGGCTCCCGGTCTTCGCCGGCATCTTCGTGATCTTGGCAGCAGCGCCCCGCCGGGTCGCAGGGCTTTGGGAACTCGTCATCGCCAACAAGATCGCCCTCGTCCTCGCCGGAGCCACATTCTTGTCTGGCGTGGAGGGCAGCAGCGACTTCGTCTACGTCGACGGGGCCCTGGTCGCCATGCTGACCGCCGCGTATGTCCTGACCCAGGGCTGGACCGCTTGGAGCAACCGATGACCGCCAACCAACTCCAAGCACTCCACTACTACGAATACTCCACCGTGTCCCCACCCACCACGACACAGACCGACCCGCCCCAGCCACCCGACGCCCCGGAACGGCCAGCACGGTTCGTTATCAACTGGCGCTGGGCCGGACTGTGGGGGTTTCTCACCGCATTCGCCGCTTTCGAAGTCATCAAGCACGGCTACGTCAACGGCAGTGCCATCGACGCGATGGTGCTCACGGCCACCGCCGCGGGGTTCTTCGTGGCCCCCGACCTCACGTTCCTCATCGGCGCCAGCGACGATGTCGAACAGGGTTCGATATCGACCAAAGCGGTCCCGTTCTACAACCTCGCCCACCGGATGCTGGTCGCCCTGACCTTCACCACCGTCATCGGGATCGGCTTGGCGCCCCTGGCCCCTCTCCCGCTGGCCCTGTTCATCGGTGGCCTGTCGTGGATGGCCCACATCGCCCTCGACCGGACCACCGGCTACGGTCTCCGCAACGACGACGGGAGCCGGAATCGCACGTGAGCCGCAGGGACCAGATCATCGATGTCGCTCGGAGCATTCTCGAGGACGATGGCCCGCAGGAGTTGACCATGCGGGCCATCGCGGCGCGTCTCGATATCCGGGCGCCATCGCTGTACAAGCACATCGCCGACAAACACGAACTCGAAGTCGCCCTCATCGCCCAAGGCTTCATCGAACAAGCCGAAACCTTCGCAGCCGCCGTCGACGGTGCAGATGATCCGGTGGCGGCGATCGGGTTGGCCTACCGAACCTGGTCCCTCGACCACCCGCACCTCTACAACCTCATGACCAACAAACCCCTCCCACGCGACGACCTTCCCGACGGCGTCGAAGACGCCGCTGCCTACCCACTCCTCATCGCGGTCGACGGTGATCTGGACCAAGCCCGGACCCTGTGGGCATTCGCCCACGGCATGGTCACCCTCGAACTCGCAAACCGGTTCCCCCCAGACGCCGACCTCGAAGCTGCCTGGATCACCGGACTCACCCAAATCGGTCGCCCACTATAAGCAACCCACAACAGAAGGCGCGCCTGGCGGGGTTGGTATCGATCGTGGTCATGACCGGCCGGTGGTGTGGTTCTTCGGCATCGAATAGCAACATGGTCGTCGGCCATTCAAACGTGATGGCGGTTTGTTCGGCTGGTCTAGCGGTCAAGCCTCGACGAGGCCGCAG
>JBLYYW010000119.1:0-11521 GCA_048550155.1 Acidimicrobiales bacterium
ACGAGCAGATGTGCGGCATGGCCATCCGCCAGTTGCTCGGCCACCCCGAACCTCTGAAGTACGAGCCCAAGACCGAACTGGGGGAGTTGGCTCAGCGCAACGCCAAATGGCTCTATTTCAACGGTGGCCGTTACTGGGATGGCTACAAGCAGGCCGTTCCGAAGTACCCGCTGGCCGTCCTCTTCTCCTCGTTCCTCATGGGCGAGATCGCCGCTGCGACGATCTTCCATCAGATGGCCGACGGAGCCCGGGAGCCGGTGTTTGCAGAAGCCTTCGCCAACATCGGTCGCGACGAAGGGCGCCATATGGCGATCTGTATGACTCTGATGGAGCGCGACTACCCCAAACTCGATCTGTCGGACCGGTCGCTCATCACCAAGCAGATCCGAGCTGGCTACCTGTTCCTCTCCGCTGTCCTGTACGAACCACCAACGGACTTCTGGGATCTGCCCCCCGACTTCATCGATGTACAACGCCGGTGCGAGGCCGTTGCTCGAGAGGCCGGCTTCTTCATTCCCGATGTTGACGCCAAGCGGGAGAACTGGCGACAGGCGATCCTCAACCTCAAGGGAGTCCTCGACAAATACGACGTGCCCTTCCCGGCGATTCCCGAGGTGGGAATCAGCGGTGAGGAGGTGCTCGACATCGACCTCGAAGACATCATCCCGGTCTTCTAGCGTGCTCGACCTGGAGAGACCCGGCGATCGGGTCATTCGTCTGCTTCCCTCCGGTAAGGAGGTTCGCCCCGAGCCGGGCGACACCGTGCTCGCCGCCCTGGAACGACAGGGTTTCGCAATGCCGAACAACTGTCGGGCTGGGGCGTGTGGCGAGTGCCGTACCAAACTGGTGACCGGTGAGGTCGATCAGGGAATGGTCCTCGACATGGCCCTCAGCGAGGCCGACAGGGCTGAGGGCTACCGGCTCATGTGTATGGCCAAGCCCACGTCGGCTGAGATCGAGATCGAGTTCGGTACCGACGATGCGAAGCCGCTGCTGTTCCCTCCCCGGGAGCGGATTCTGTGTGTCGTCACCGACCTGGTCGCCCGAACCCCTCGCATCCGCGAGGTTCGGCTTCGGCCGGTTGGGGATCCAATCAGGTATTGGCCCGGTCAGTACCTGATGGTCGGTGACGAACGAAAAGGAGCACCGCCCCGCCCGTACTCGATCGCCAACGCTCCGAGAAACGACGGCGAAGTCACGCTGCTCGTCAGTCACGTCGAGGATGGAAAGACGAGTACCTGGATTCACGAGGAACTCGCGATAGGGGATCGGGTCACCGTTGCGGGTCCATTTGGGACCTTCATCGGCGACCCCGGAACCGACACCCCGGTGCTCTGCCTTGCCGCCGGTTCGGGACTCGCCCCGATTCTTGCGCTCACCGATGCCGCATTACGCCGAGGATTCGCCCGGCCGGTCACGATCGTGTACTCGGCTCGAACCCCAGACGATGTGTTCGATCAGGGCTTGATCGCGTGGTGGACCGCCAAACACCGTCGGTTCAGCTTCCTGCCCACCTACACCGGGTCGGCCCCCGAAAACGCGAAATACTCCGGCCGCATACCGGCGATACTGCCGACGTTGAAGTCCGATCTCTCCGACCACAGCGTGTACATCGCCGGAAGCCCCGAGTTCGTAGATGATTGTGCCGCCGCTGCTCGGGCCCTGGGTGCTCCCGATGAGCAGGTGTTTGTCGAGCGATATCACCCTCAGGCCGAGGCCGAGACGCCTGCGGGTCTGGTTCGTCCCTGAGGTCCGCCTCAGGCGAGTTCAGGGGTGTGGTCGGGACTGCATGCCGCCAGAGCATGCTCTGGCAGTTCCGGCCACGCTTCTATGGCCGAACAACCGGGAGGCCGGCATCCACCCAGGCGGTGATTCCACCGTCCACGTTGGCGACGTCTGCAAAACCGAGGTCCTGCATCAGCGCCGTTGCCTGGCCGCTGCGATTGCCGGATCGGCAGTAGACAAGATAGGGAACGTCGGGATCGAGCGCGGCCAGCTGGTCGGCGAAATCTTCATCGTAGAAGTCGACCAGCGTCGCCCCCTCCAAATGGACCTCGGAGAATTCCTCGGGCGTGCGCACGTCGAGAACGACCAAGTCGGGCGGCGGACTGGCCTGCAGCGCCGCACCCACGTTGGGTGCGACAGTCCGGACCCCGTCGGCGGTGCTCTGGACTTCACTGGCTCGATCGGCCTCGGCCGTGGAGCCACACGCGGTGGCGATCATGAGCAAGCTGAGGGCGAGGGGGAACAATCGATGCAGTTTCATGGCACGTTCCTGAGTGGGTCGAGTCGATCCCGGACGGTAGCACTTGTACGGACATTCGTGGCTTCACCAGACATAAGCTCTGATAAGGTCGAAAGTACGGATGACACATTGTGTGGCACCCGCCGTTGTCAAGAGGTGGATCATGGCTTCCAATGAGCTCGATAGAAACAGTCCGATGCCTTTGTGGGCGCAGCTCGAAGCTGAGCTGCGCCGACGGCTCGAGTCGGGCGAGTTCGACGATGGGTTTCCGACCGACCTGGAACTGACCGGTGACTACAAGGTGAGCCGCCACACGGTGCGGGAAGCGGTCCGGCACCTCAACAAGACCGGCCTGCTCAAGCGGGAGCGTGGCCGGGGGACAGTGGTGAATCGCAGTGAGTTCGAACAGTCACTGGGCACCTTGTACAGCCTCTTTCAATCGGTTGAGTCCACCGGCGTGGAGCAGACCAGCGACGTGTTGCGTCTCGAAGTTGTCACCGACCCGATTGCGGCTTCGCATCTCGAACTGGATGAATCCGTCCGACTCATTCTGCTCGAGCGGCTTCGTTTTGCGGCGGGTATCCCTCTCGCAGTTGATCGGGCATGGTTGCCGAAACGGTTGGCATCCAAACTCCTCAAGGTCGATTTCACCCACACCGCGCTGTATGCGGAGCTGGCAAAGGCAGGAGCACCGGTTCCGAACCAGGGGTGGGAACGGCTCACCCCGATTGTGCCACCGCCGGCGGACCGGAACCGTCTGGGTCTCCGCAAGGGGGATGCGGCGTTCTTCCTCGAGCGACTGGGGAAGCGAGACGGCACCCCTGTTGAGTGGCGGACCACCACGATCCGAGGTGATCGCTACCGATTCGTGTCCGATTGGTCCGCAGGTGGGCAGAGTTCGCTCCAGCCCACTGCTGCCTAGGTGGCCGGTGTCGATCAACCCAGTTTGAGAAACAGGCGCTCGAGTTCCTCGGGATCGGCGCCTTCGCTGTCGGACATCGCAGCCGCCATGAGTTTGAAGCCCACCCGATCCAGCGCGCCCTTGACCGCAGCGAGCTGCGTGACGATTTCCTTGCACTCCGACTCCTCCTCGACCAGCCGCTGCAAGCCACGCACCTGGCCTTCGACTCGACGAAGTCTTTTGATGATGTCAGCGTTGATTTCTGTAGGGAACTGCACGACGGTCAGAATACCCCATGGGGTATACGTTGACGTTGTTCTTAAATGTCCGTATATTCGTACTTATGAGTCTGCGTTCGCTTCTTCCAATTCTGAGTTGGGGCCCCAGTTACAACCGGGAGCGAGACCTTCGTAGCGACCTGGCGGCGGGGCTCACGGTCGGCGCGATGCTGGTGCCCCAGGCGATGGCGTACGCCTTGCTGGCTGGGCTTCCTCCCGAGATCGGGCTCTACGCCGCCACCGTTCCGGTCGTGGTGTATGCACTGTTCGGAACGTCCCGTCAGCTTGCGGTCGGCCCGGTTGCCATCGTCTCGCTGCTCACCGCGTCGGCACTGGCCCCTTTGGTCGAAGAAGGAACTGCGGGCTACATCGGTGCTGCCGCGCTTCTGGCGCTGATGGTTGGTCTCGTGCACATCGCGCTCGGCGTTGGCCGGCTTGGATTCCTGGTGAACTTCCTGTCTCACTCGGTTCTGGTGGGCTTCACCGCAGCGGCCGCCATCATCATCGGTTTCTCCCAGGCCAAGCACATCTTGGGCATTTCGATCGAGCGCAAAGAGCACTTCTACGAAACCGTCCGTGAGGTGTTCGAAAACCTCTCGGACACCAACGGAACCACGCTGGCCCTGGGTGCTGGTGCGCTCGCAACACTGTTCGTGCTCAAACGATTCGCCCCCCGGGTCCCAGGTGCTCTGGTGGTGGTCATCGGCTCGATCCTCGTCGTTGAGCTGGGCAAACTACAGGACCGCGGCGTCAAGGTGGTGGGCGACATCCCCGACTCTTTGCCGGCCTTCGGCATCCCCGACTTCGACGGATCGCTGGTCGGAAACCTGGCTGCGACCGCATTCGTGATCACCATCGTCGGCTTCATGGAATCCATCGCGGTAGCCAAGGTGTACGCCCGACGTCACCACTACGAGGTGGTCCCCAACAGCGAGCTGATCGGGTTGGGAGCCGCCAATGTCGCATCGGGCCTCTTCGGCGGATATCCAGTGACCGGCGGATTCTCCAGGACTGCGGTGAACGACACCGCCGGTGCTCGCACGCCGCTTGCCTCGTTGATCACCGCGAGCATCGTCCTGGCGACAATTGCCTTCCTCACCCCGCTCTTCTCATCGCTGCCGAACGCCGCGCTCGGAGCGATCATCATCATGGCGGTCGTCGGTCTGATCGACGTTGCCGAGATGCGGCACATCGCAAAGGTGAAACGGAGCGACCTGATCGGACTGAGCGTTGCATTCTTCGCCACCCTGATCCTGGGAATCGAGCTCGGGATTCTCGTGGCGGTCGTCGCTTCGATGCTCGTCGTGTTCGCTCGTATGTCGATGCCCCACAGCGCGATCCTGGGTCACGTTGCAGGTACAACGAGCTACCGCAACATCGCCCGCTTCCCAGAGGCCGAGGTGATCGAAGGGGTCAGGATCCTTCGGATCGATGCTGCGCTCTCGTTCGTCAACGCGGTCAACGTGAAGAAGCTGGTCCTGTCCCACGTCGCAGAGATCACCGACGAGCCCCGCACGTTGGTTCTGGACGCATCGGGAATCAACGATCTCGATGCCACCGGCGCCGAGATGTTGCACGAGTTGTTGAGCGAGGTGAACCAGCAAGACGTCACGCTGCTCCTCACCGACGTGAAGGGCCCGGTGCGCGACGTGCTGAGGGATGCCGGGATCTGGGACGAACTCGGCGATCACATCCATACCTCAACCAACGACGCACTCATCGCCATCGCCGCCGATCGAGCCGCGCCCGCTGATCAGCGGCGTTATGGCATCGATGAACGCAGCTCTGACCCAGACACCACCGATTCAAATCCACTACAACCCGCAATGGAGACACTATGACCACCACACTCCCTACCCACGACAACATCACCACCACCCACCTTCGCCAGCTCCGGCTGGAGGACCCCGATGTCAGGATCCTCGACGTACGGACCGGCGGCGAATTCGAGACGGCGCACATCCCGGGCTCTTACAACGTCCCGTTGGACACATTGGGAGAACACGTCCGCGACCTGGCTTCGGTTGAACACCCGGTTGTGTTGGTATGCCAGTCGGGAAGTCGAGCCAGCCAGGCCCACGGCAAACTGGTGGAAGCCGGAAAGACCACGCTTCACATCCTCGACGGTGGCATGGACGCCTGGGAACGCGCCGGTGGTGATGTCATCCGAGGTACCAACGAGCGTTGGGCCATGGATCGGCAGGTCCGCTTGGTCGCCGGCTCGCTCGCCCTCGCCGGTGTGCTCGCCAGCGCTGTCATCCCCGGTGCGAAGTGGATAGCTGCGGGCGTGGCAGGCGGGCTCACCTACTCGGCAGTCTCGAACACATGTGCAATGGCGGCCCTCCTCGGCAAGCTCCCGTACAACCAGACAGACAACTGCGACATCCCGGGCGTTCTCGCCGAGCTGAAACGGGAGACGATCCAACTATGAGGACGCACACAGACCACCCGGTCGGTGATCATGACGCAGCAGTTGGCGCCGAGGGTCAGTTGGTCGATGTCCGTGAACCGCTGGAAGTTGCGAATGGCACGATCCCAGGTGCGATCAACATCCCTCTTGGCGAGCTCCCGTCTCGTTTGGGCGAACTGGATCGCAACAGGCCGGTAGTGTTGTTATGCCGCAGTGGTGGTCGCAGCACGCAGGCTGCTCGCTTCCTTACCGCCAACGGCTTCCCTGAGGTGGTCAACCTCAGTGGTGGAATGCTCGCTTACCAAACCACTTGACGCTATACCCCTAGGGGTATAATGTACGTACATTCGGAGTTGAAAGGATCCCGCAATGAAATTCACTCAGTACTATCTCGATTGTCTGTCCCACGCTTCCTACCTCATCGGTGATGAAACCACCGGCCGTGCGGTGGTGGTCGATCCGCAGCGGGACATCCAGCAGTATGTCGACGACGCTGCCGCCGACGGGTTCACGATCGAGATGGTGATCGAAACCCACTTCCACGCTGACTTCCTCTCGGGGCACCTCGAACTCGCAGCTGCGACCGGTGCCGAGATCGCATACTCGTCGGTCGGGGAAACCGAATTCGATTCACGGGGCCTTGCCGACGGCGAACGCCTCTCGCTGGGACAGGTCGAGCTGGAGTTCCTTCACACCCCCGGTCACACCCCCGAATCGCTCAGCATCGTGGTGTATGAAAATGCCGGAGACGAAGTTCCCTATGGGGTCCTCACCGGTGACACGCTCTTCATCGGCGATGTCGGTCGGCCCGACCTGTTGTCGTCGATCGGCTTCACCCAAGAAGACCTGGCACACCAGCTCTACGACAGCCTCCACGACAAGCTGTTGCCGCTGCCCGACGCAACCCGTGTGTATCCCGCCCACGGTGCCGGATCAGCATGTGGCAAGAACCTTTCCACCGAGACGGTGTCCACCATGGGGGAGCAGCGTCGCACCAACTATGCGCTTCTGGCCGAGGACAAGAAAACGTTCATGGACTTGGTGACCGAGGGCCAGCCCCCGGCTCCGGAGTACTTCGTGTACGACGCCATCTTGAACCGTCAGAACCGCGACCTCCTGGATGAGGCAGCGATGCCCACTGCGGTCGACCTTGTCACCTTCGACCAGGCCGTCGCCAACGGAGCGATGGTTGTCGATGGACGGGATCCCGAGGAGTTCGCCCAGGGGCATCTCATCGGTTCGATCAACGTGGGCCTCAAGGGCCGTTACGCCGAGTTCGCGGGCTCGGTGATCCCAAGCCACGTGGACATCTTGTTGGTGGTCAACCCCGGATTCGAGATCGAAGCCAAGAACCGTTTGGCACGAATCGGCTTCGACAAGGTGATCGGCTACCTCGAGCACCCGCTCGAGGTCATGTCAAAGAACCCTGAGCGAGTGGAACGTGCGTCCCGTATCACCGCCGCAGAGCTCCGTGCTCGGCGCTCGGAGATCGAAGGACTTCAGCTCGTCGACATCCGCAACCCCGGTGAGGTGGCGCTGGGAATCATCGACGACGCCGTCAAGATCCCGGTCGGGCAGCTGCCCGGTCGCTTGAACGAACTCGACCGGTCTGCACCAACAGTGGTGTACTGCGCCGGCGGGTACCGCTCTTCTGTCGGGGCCAGCGTGCTCCGCGAAGCCGGATTCGACGATGTCTCCGACCTCCTCGGCGGCTACACCGCCTGGCAGGAAACGGCCCCGGTCGGCGCCTGACGTATCGCTCGGAGCGGGTCGGGCGGCCCCCGCTCCGATCAGGATCGGAAACTATCCCCTTGGTCAGGTTCGGTTGAACCTGACGCCCCGACGGACCAGCCCCACCGTCCCCCCGGCGCACACGCACATCAGTGCGATACCGATGACGAACGGTGTCAGAGAGTCGTCGACCTGTGAGCTGATCACCGTGCCGACAAGTGCACCTCCAGCGATTCGAACCGCTCCGGTGAGCGCCGAGGCGGAACCGGCGATGTGTCCCACCGGTTCCATCGCAGCGGAGTTCAGGTTCGGAATCAGGAACATGAAGCTGCTCAACACTAAGCCGGTGATCGGCATGAAAAGCCAGAACGAAGGTCGGCCGTCGGCGAGCACGGTGAGGGCGACGAACAGCGTGAGCAAGAGTGCAACGGCAGAAAAGGCTTGACGGACCACGAAATCGATTCCGAACTGTTCCACCACCCGGCCGTTGACCAGGGCTCCGACCCCAAAAAGCACCGCAACCGCTCCGAAAATGAACGGGAACTGCGATTCGCGATCAAAAATCTCACTGATGATGAGATCGATACTTGCGAGATAGGCGGTAAAGACACCCTGAAGGAAGATGGACGCAACCGTGTACCCAAAGGTGACCGGAGTGCGGGCAACCTCCAGGTAGCCCGCCGCGGTTGAGCTGAGCCTGAGTTCGCGTCGGTTCGCTGGATCGAGCGTCTCCATCAAGCGCAGGCTCCACAGGGTTATCAGCGTCGCAAAGAGTACGCAGAACCAGAAAACACTTCTCCAGGGGAAGATCGCAATGATGCCGGCGCCGAGGGTTGGCGCAGCGACCGGCACGAGAACGAAGACGGCCATGATCTGAGACATCGCCTTTGCCATGGCCACGCCCTCGAAACGGTCGCGAATGATCGCTGTCGCGACCACTCGGGAACCGGCGGCTCCGACTCCCCAGATGACCCTGCTGGCCAGGAGAAACTCGAACGACGGAGCGATCGCCGATCCAATGGCCCCGGCGATGTAGATACTGATACCCAGATACAGAGTTGGTTTCCGACCGAATCGATCGGCCAGGGGTCCATAGATCAGCTGGCCAGCGGCAAGACCGAAGAAGAAATACGTAACGATGCGCCCGGTTTCGTTGGATCCTTCTCCCAGGTCGAACGCTGTTCGGATGTCACTGAAGGCGGGCAGCATCAGGTCGATGGCCATGGCGGTGAGCGCCATGATCGCCGAAATCAACGTGAGGAGTTCGCGTCGACCGATCCGGGTCTTGGGGCCGCTCTGGTGAGGGCGCGGATCGGTGCTGACGGTCACTTATCGACCCTAGTGGGCGCCTGATGTCCTTCGGCTGGGGATTCTGTCACGCGCAGTGTTTTCCCTGGCCCGGCCCACAAGACCCTTTAGTGCGGGGCTTCGGGAGCCGATGTGATCTACAATGGACCAGTGCTCGATCGCAGAGCCGAGGGATGTATGTCAAACAAAGGCGTAGAAAAACCAAAAGATCGCGCCCGATACGAGTTTCGGGTCTGGGGTGACCATCCGAAGGCGCGCCGCAAGCTCTCTCGGCTCGCCGACCAAGAGACCTCTGCCACGTTCGAGGATTGCTATCTGCTTGGGAACGACCCCAAGTTCAACGCGAAGGTCCGCGACGACACGCTGAAGATCAAACAACTCCTGGACCGCGAACGTGGCTTCGATCGGTGGGACGCTAACTGGCACCGTGAGGCGGAGAGCGCTCCATCACCCTTCGATGAGGTATTCGACGACCTCTCGCTCGATCGACCGCAGCGAGGCAAGCGTTCCAGCCTCGCACGGGCCGTATCGACCCTGGACGAAGACGGGGTCACCCGCGCCGTATTCGTGACCAAGCGCCGCACCCGATATCGCGTCGGGCAGATTCAGGCTGAGGCGACTCAAATCGAGGTGCACGACACCTCGACCGTGCTTCAGACGCTCGCCATCGAAGGCGGCGATTTGGACCGGCTGGTGGCCCTCCGACGCAACCTCGGGCTCAAAGGTCAGACCAACGTGGCGATGCACGTCGCGCTGGACAACGAGACGCTGCGCCTCGCCAGCTGATCAATCGTCGGTATCCACTGATCAATCGTCGGTATCCACCGTGCCGCCTTCGAGATAGTCGACGGTGGGTAGTGGTTCTGAGGATGTGCGCACAACTCCGATGAGGTTGGCCACGATGCGTCGCAGATATCGGAAGTAGATCGCCAGCGGAACCACTTCGTATCCGGGCCGGTCCGAGGTCATGAAGGCCGCGATCACCCGCTTGTGTTCTTCGGCGACGGCGGTGGCTCGCTCGGTGTAGGCATCGATTGCTTCTTCACTCGAGTCTGGATCGGCCAGTAGCTCGGCGGCCTCGGCAAAGAAGTTCGACACCACCGTTCGCTCATCGAGAAGTTCGGTCACGTTGGCGTTGTTGGCCAGCGAAATACCGTGCTCGGCCAGATCCAGGATGTTCTTGGCCTGGTCGCCGATTCGCTCGATTTTCTTGAGCAAGAGGGTGAAGCCGAGCACAGATCCGATGTCTGCGTTGCCTTGCACACTGACGTGTACTACGAGCTCTGACCGGAGTTCCTGCTCGGCCATGTTGATCCGGTCGTCGGTTTCGCGGATGTCGCGAGCAACCGCGTCGGCGTCGGTGTCGGTGAGGAGCGCAAGTGTCGCTAAATCAAACGAATGCCGGGCGTCGCCGAGCATCGACACCGACTTGGAGACGATGCTGTCGAAGTTGCCTTCGCCTGAGCCGCCTTTGAAGAATGCAAGAACCATTGGAGTGCCTTTCAGCCGAGGAACACGACGCCCATCAGCGGGAGAACGATGAACGCTACCACCACGTATGCGACCGCCATCGTTGGTCGCTTCACCGCGACCCCAGCGAGCAACTCGGCACCGTGGATGGGGACGTTGCGCAGCAGCGGTATCACGTACAAGATCAGAATACCGACAACGTTGAATGTTGTGTGGGCCAGCGCCACCGTGAGTGCAGCAGGTACCCCGGTCGCCAGAGACGCCAGCAGTGCGGTGATCGTGGTGCCCACGTTGGCCCCGAGCGTGACCGGGTAGGCGTTTCGAAGTTGAATGACGCCCGCGCCGGCCAACGGAATGAGGATTGAGGTGGTGATGCTCGAGGATTGAACCGCGATCGTGATGACCAACCCGAGCAACAGCGCTACCGCACCGCCGCCGCGACTGAGCAATGCGTTGAGGGACCGTTCCACCCGATCTGCCACCAGGGCTCTCATGTTCTTGGTGATCAATGTGAGGGCGGCGAGGATGATCACCAGGCCGGTCAGCACCATCAGCACACCCCGCACGTTGCCGTCGGCCCCGACGGCTTCCCACATGCTCTGGAGCCACGACACCGGCTCCTTGACCCACGCCTTTATTGGGCTCTTCCAAGTGGTTCCCGCATCCGAGGCGCCGACGAGTTGCTCACTGATCCACTTTGCTGGCTCGCTGATAACCCCGAACAGAAGTTCGAGTGGCAGCAGAATCACCACGGCCAGCACATTGAAGAAGTCGTGAACGGTTGCGGCCGCAAACGCCCGTCGGAACTCACTGGACTGACGAATGGTGCCGAGCGAGACGAGCGTGTTGGTGACCGTGGTGCCGATGTTCGCACCCATCACCATCGGAATTGCGTCGTCCACGCCGACTGCTCCCGACGCAACCAAGCCGACAATCACCGAAGTAGACGCCGATGACGATTGCACCAGGACAGTTCCGAGGATGCCGATGCACAGTGCGGCAATAGGGTTGGTCGCCGCAGAGAAGAGCTTATCTGTTGTGTCGGCCCCCATGATCTTGATGCCGGACTCGAGCGAGGAGACACCGACCAGGAAGAAGTAGATGAGCCCGACGACGATGACCGATCGGATCGGCGTCGGGATTTCGAGCTCTGAGCGGGATGAACTAGCGGGGGGTAT
>JBLYYW010000120.1:0-5119 GCA_048550155.1 Acidimicrobiales bacterium
CAGGTTGGGTTCGTGGTGGACGGTGGCGAGGTCATGTGGGTAGTCGACATCTCAACAGGAACCGCTGCGACCCCAACACCGAGGGGCAACTTCGCCGTCTACCGGGAGATCAATGGCGATCGAGTCGCCCCCCTCGGCGTCCTGTATCGACCCAAGTACTTCAGGGGAGGGTTCGCCATTCATGGGTATGGCAGCGTTCCCAGCTATCCGGCCTCGCATGGATGTGTTCGAGTGCTCAAGCCGGCCATGGACATGCTCTGGGCCGATGGCCATCTCGACATCGGCACGCCCGTTATGGTTCACACCTAGACGAGACCCAGGTCTGCGGTGCCGGCGTTCTGTCGTGGCTCGGCGACATTGCGGCGATCTGGCGTCGCTGGACCACACTCTGTGTAGCGGGGCGACGATTTTTGAGGACCCGGTTGTCGTCAGCAGGGTTTTGGGTTCAGATATTCGGGGTGGTCGCACAGCGACGTCGACACCGGGGCCAGCGCCTTTGCGAGTGCGACGGTTTGACTGGGGGAGAGGTGGTCGAAGATGAGTCGCCTCACGGTTTCCACGTGGTCGGGTGCCACCGTCTCGAGGCGTTTCCGGCCGAGCTCGGTGAGCGTGGCGTGTTTGGCCCGACCGTCCTCAGGGTCCTGGCAGATCTCGACCTCACGGCGTTCGATCAGCGTTCGCAACCGGTGGGTCAGCCGGCTCTGGGAAAGGTTGGCCGAATCAGCGAGGTCGGTGAGGCGCATCGTGCGGTCCGGCGCCTCCGACAGTGTGACAAGGATGTGGTAGTGCACGGCCAGCATGTCGTGCTGGGTTCGGAGGTCGCGTTCGATTTCAGGAAACGCCCGCTGCACCACGGTCAGAAGGGCTCGCCATGCGGCCGCTTCATCACTGTTGAGCCAGCGCGGCTCGCGTGTCTCTGTCGCATCGGTCACATTCACATCCTAGAGGTTGACGCGTCAAACAAACAAGGAATAGATTGAAGCATCAAGTAGTTAGTTGATGAGTCAAGTCAACCAAAGGTAATCCGATGACATCTACAACCACACAACAGACCCGACCGGTGGCCGGCGTCGTCTCCGCAACGAAAACGCTCGAGGGCGGAGGATTCGAGGTCTACCGCCCCTTCCCCACAGCCGCTCTCGATCTTCTCGATCCGTTCCTGCTGCTCGACGAGATGGCACCGACCCACCACAAGCCCGGCCAAGCCATCGGCGCCCCCGCCCACCCCCACCGGGGCTTCGAAACCGTCACTTACGTGCTGGCGGGCGAGATTGAGCACCGCGACTCGGCCGGAAACCACGGAGTCATCGGTCCGGGTGACGTGCAGTGGATGACCGCTGGGGACGGGATCATCCATTCGGAGATGCCGAGCGAGCGGATTCAGACCGAAGGCGGCCTCGGCCATGGACTGCAACTGTGGGTCAATCTCCCGAGCTCGCTGCGGCGAACCACGCCGAAGTATCAGGGCCTCACCAACGATCAGCTCGCCCGGGTCGACGGCGACGGCTGGACCGCCGAAGTCGTGGCCGGTTCGATGCTCGGCGTCGAAGGCCCTGCCCAAACCCACACACCGGTCACATACGCCCGGGTGACCGTCCAGCCGGGATCCGAGCTGACGATCCCAACGCCCGAAGGCCACACCGCTGCGATCTACGCATTCGAAGGTGTCGGCTTCGTCGGTCGGCCCGGGAGCCAGCTCGAGGCTCATCAACTGGCCGTCTTCGAACGTTCCGAAGGCGATGTCGTTGTCTCAGTTCCAGCCGACGCCGAAGGCCCGCTCGATGTGATCGTGCTGACCGGTGAGCCGATCGGTGAGCCGATCGCCCGCTACGGACCGTTTGTGATGAACACCGCAGCAGAGATCGAAGAAGCGATCGCCGATTTCAACGCCGGACGAATGGGATCGATCCCCGCCACCGGCACCGTCTAATCAAATCCGAAAACCAGGAGACCAAAGTGAAGATCCTCGCAATCCCCGCCACCAACAGCCACAACGGCATCAACCGACAACTGCTGGGCCATGCCGCCTACCTTCTCAAAGGTGGACTCGTGGCCAACGCCGACATCGAGTTCGTAGACATCAACGACTACGAGATGCCGATCTACAGCCCTGACCGCGAAGCGGAGAACGGGGTTCCCGAACCGGCCCGCCGGCTCTTCGACAAGATCGGCTCCGCCGACGCGGTGATCATCTCGTTTGCCGAATACAACGGTACCTACACCGCCGCATGGAAGAACATCCACGACTGGATGTCTCGGATCGACATGGCGGTCTACCAAGGCAGGAAGGTGGCCATGTTTGCCGCCACCCCTGGCCCACGAGCTGGAGCTGGAGTCCTGGGGAATGCCCTGGCTGCGGCTCCCTTCTTCGGGGCTGAACTGATCGGCAGCCTCGGAATCCCCACCTTTGGCCAGAGCTTCGATGCCGAATCCGGGGAACTGGTCGACCCCGACCTCCGCAATCGGTTCGAAGAGATCCTCGGCGCCCTCGCTGGCTAGCAACTCGAGCAACTCGTAGAGGCATCGCTGCCCGTGCTGGTCGCGCAGACGAAGATCTCGGCGCTCGCTGACGTCTCCGGCCGGCTCGGGAGCGGTTGCCATGGTTCTGTCGTGGCTGGACCACAATCGCCCGATCTGGCGTCCCACGGCTACATCACATGTGGCCACACGACGATTTTTCAGCAAGGGTCTGTTTCGATTGACCGGCTGAAGCGGCACTCGTAGGCTCTGGCCACACAGCAGAAAAGGGGACAGCCATGGGTTGGATGATTGTGAGCAAATGGGACCGCCGCGACAGCGCCACGCGTGAGCAGCTCGGCACCGCTGCATTCGAAACGTGCCGAGCGTTCAGAAGTCACCCGTCGGTGACGTCGTCGCGTTACTACTGGTCGACTCCGGACCAGGTCGTGATCGCAAACGAGTCCGACGATCTTTCGTCCTATTGGTCACAGCCGTCATCGTCGATGGGAGCATCGCTGTTCGGTCTCGCCGACGTCGCTGCCCAAGTGTCGAGCGAGCAGTGGATCGACGCAGGAACGGGACAGAAGAACTACGAGGACGCTGGTCGCTAACCCTTGGTAAGCGTTTCATGAGCGCTCCAGTCGGACCGGACCGGGGAGTTCACGCACCCGCAGTGTTCCCACGCGGCCACGGCAGGAGCCAGGCCCTGCGCCGATCAGCTGTGCGGTAACCCGCGCCGATCAACAGTGCCGGTCTAGCCGGTGACGTCCTCCGGCTCGCCAGTTGCCGGTTCGCAGACTCCGATGTAACCCGTCGAACTGACGTCACCCCCGACGACCACCTCTGTCACCGGGCCGCTTCGTACGTAGAACCGGTGAACGCAACCGGCGAGACCCTGTCCGTCGGTGTTCATGGGGAACCAGCGCGTGTAGGCACCGAGCCCTGTGTCGATCCAGAGGGTGAGTACGTACTCACCCGGTTCCAGGACAACGACCTTGTCGGAAAGGAGTGGCCACACGGCACGAACGTCGCCTGTTTCAGCCGGCTTCGTGACCGTCTTGGTGATCGTGAAGGGGTCACCCTCAATCGCTGTCGCGAATCCGCCGACCACCAGTCCGTCGAGTTCCTTCATCACAATCCCGGCGAGCTCACCGCGTTCGTACCCGGTGACGCCCGCGACGGTGACGCTGACCGTCGATCCGCTCTTGGCCGCCACGACCTCGTCGCTCGGAGCACCGTCGTCATCATCTGTCCGTCGGATGTCCATCTGCGCAATCTCGGATACTCCTTCGCCGGTTTGTTCATCTACAACTTCGATCTGCTGGGTTGCCGATGGGTCTGCAGCCGAACCGTCGTCGTCACCACAGCCGGCCGCCAGCAGTCCGACCACCAGGACAAGGGCGCATGCCCACAGCCTTCTCGTGATCATCGTCCACCTCCCGGGTAGCTTCTTTTCCCACCGTCTCCCCCTTGCTTTGATCTGGCTAGAGGCCGAGGTCATCGTGGCCGTTGAGCCGCCTCAGGCTCCTCCGATTGCGCTGCGCCCAGCCGGGATGATCAGTGCTACCGGCAGAGGTCGATCCAATCGATCTCGAGGCGGAATGGGCCGTCACGTCCATCGCTGATCATGATCCCCATTCGGGTGGCGAGGGTCTTGTCGAAGGGAAGGTCGTCAACCGGGCGACCGAACAATGCAGGAAACAGATCACCGAATGACACCGAAACCTCCTGCCAATCGCCGGTGGGTTCAAAGCCGAGCGGTGCCCGGTGTGAGACCCGCCGGTCACGTGAGCTCACGTTGTCGTCGAAGGTGATCATGTAGTCGCGGCCGTCGGGCCGCGCTCGCACCGTGACCCGCTCGAAGTCGCTCAATGCGTCAGGGGCCAGCGGGAGACGCAAGGAGGAGAATCCGCCACCGTCGGTGTTGGTCTCCCCGGAGAAGACCATCAGGCCATCGCCGAAGGTCGGCCCGCCCTCGGATTGCCCACCCATGACGTTGTCGTTGACGGTCTGCCACGCCTGACGTTCGGCTTCGGTGGTGAAGTCCGTGAGGCGAACGCATTCTGAGCTGGAGTTGGTTCTTGTGGGCTCGTTCATGTCGGGATCCTCTGTTGCATTGTGTGTGGGCTGGGTGATTGTTGTCGGCGGGGTGGTCGAGGACTGCGCCGTCTGGTCGAGCCCGCGGGAGTCGTTGCCGGCCGAGGAGACGCTGCTGCAGCCAGCGAGCAGGACACCAAGCAGAATCGATGCAACTCCATGCTGGAGGGCTGCGAATTTGGCCGTGTGCTTCGCCACCGGCGAAGACTAACGAACCGGTTGATTCCCATGTCTGACCCGGTGATCGTGTCGTGAGCGGCGTCGATCTCTTCTTCGGGGTCTCAACGATATTGGACGCAGCTTCTGGGGGATTTGCGCACCTTCCACTCGCCCGAGGCTCGGAACGGTGTCGCCGAGCCGAGCTAGTGTGCTGAGGGTGCTCGACCTTTCCATCTCCGCTCCCGCCCTCGTCAGCGATCAACTGCTGTGGCGGGCAGAATAATGACCCCTGATCAAGTGATCGGTGAGACCGGTGTGACCACAACGCCTGTGGCGTTTGGAACCTCGGCGCTGGGCAGCATGCCCGATACATATGGCTACGAGGTAGACGACGAGCGGGCCC
>JBLYYW010000121.1:0-8093 GCA_048550155.1 Acidimicrobiales bacterium
ATGTAGTCAGCCTCGGTGGGCATCGGCGACGGCTTCGGAGAAGGCCGACAGAAACAGGTCGGCATGATCGTTTTCGAAGACCAGCGGCGGTCGAATCTTCAGCACGTTCCCATGCTGTCCCGCCTTGCCCAACAGCATTCTCTTGGACTTGAGCGACTCGACCATGGCCGCCGCACCAGCGACGTCCGGCTCGGTCGTGCCGGGATGAACCCAGTCGATCCCGATGAACAACCCGGTCCCGCGTACATCACCCATGCGAGGGAACTCGGATTGCATGACGGTCAGCTCATCACGAAGCCGACCACCAACAGATCCAACACTGCTGATCAAGTCTCGATCCACGATCTCATCGAGCACCGCCATCCCTGCGGCAGCCTGAAGCGGGCTCGAGGCGAAGGTGTTGAAGTAGCGATGGGAGCGGCGAAACCCCGAGATCAACTCGTTGCTGGACGCCACGCCAGAGATGGGCATCCCGTTGCCCATCGGCTTGCCCATGCACACGATGTCGGGCGTGAAGCCGGCAGTCTGGTAGCCCCACCACTGCCCGCTGCGTCCGAACCCGGCCTGTACCTCATCGGCGATCACGAGCCCGCCGGCGTCACGTACCATCGAGACCGCGGACTCGATCCAGCCCTGAGGCGGGTTGGGGAGACCCTCGTTGGCAAAGATCGAACAGAAGATCACCCCTGCGAAGCCGATTCCGTCACGCTCCAGACCGCTGATGGTCTCGGCCAGCTGGTTCAGGTGCCACTCGCACAATCGCTCCTCGCTGAGCCCGGGTTCGATCGGACGGAACGTCTGCGGTGTCGAGATCGACCGCACACCATCGCCAGAGCTGCCGACCGGCAGCCGAGTCAGACTCGAGACCAGGTCCGTGTTTCCGTGGTAGGTGGCGTCGGTGCAGATCACGCCCTGCTGCCCGGTCGAGGTACGCGCCATTCTCAGCGCAAGTTCAACCGCTTCAGAGCCGCTACAGGCGAAGATCGCAGACTCGATGCCATTGTGGTGCAACCCAAGTAGTCGCTCCGCGTAGTCGACCACGTTCTCGTGCAGGTAGCGGCTGTGAACATTGAGGGTGGAAGCCTGACGCGAGATCGCCTCGGCGACTCGAGGATTTGCGTGGCCCACGCAGGGCACGTTGTTGTAGAGGTCGAGCAGTCGGTCGCCCGAGGCAGTTTCGAGCCAGACGCCCTCCCCTCGAACAAGCTGGACCGGCTCGTCATAGAAGAGCGGCGAGTCGTGTCCCATTGACTGGCGATGTCGTTCCAGAAGTTCGGTCACCCCGAGAGTCTCGCGCGAACCGTGGGACGTACGAGCCCGACACGAATCCCTCGATGCCCGTGTCGTGCCCGTGGTTGGCGGTGCGGTACAACGGAGGGCGATGTCGGTCGGTGATCAGAGCATGCACGGTGAGCCGACTCACACCGATGTCGTGATCATCGGTGCCGGTATCTCCGGCATCGGTGCCGGTTGTTATCTCAGAACTCGGTCCCCGGATCGGACCTTCACAATCCTCGAGGGGCGAGCCGACCTGGGGGGAACGTGGGATCTGTTTCGATACCCGGGGGTCCGATCCGACAGCGACATGCACACGCTGGGCTATAGCTTCAAGCCGTGGAAAGGCGAGAAGACGATCACCGACGGACCGTCTATCCAGGACTATGTACGTGAGACGGCCCGGGAGCACGGGATCGATCGCCACATCCGTTTCAACCATCACGTAACAACCGCTGAGTGGGCGTCGGATTCGGCCACCTGGACCATCACCGCCACTCGGACCGACAGCGGCGAGACGTTGATCTACACCTGCGGGTTTCTCTTCATGTGCTCGGGCTACTACAGCTACAGGGCTGGGTACGAACCGGACTTCCCGGGGCGTGACCGGTTCACCGGACCTGTCATCCATCCGCAGAAATGGCCCGACGGTCTGGACTATGCCGGCAAACAGGTGGTGGTGATCGGATCCGGAGCGACCGCAGTGACCCTGGTGCCGGCGCTCGCCACTGACGCCGAGCACGTGACGATGCTTCAACGGTCCCCGACCTACATGGTCTCTCGACCCTCGGTCGATCCGTGGGCCAAGCGATTCCGGAGATTCCTGCCGTCGAAAGCGGCCTACGCACTGACGCGGTGGATGAACATCAACCGAACCGACAAGGTCTACAGGGCAACACGGTCCCATCCCGAACGGGTCAGACAGGTTCTGTTGGGTTTGGTCCGCCAAGAACTGGGCCCGAATTACGACATCGACACCCACTTCACGCCCTCGTACGACCCCTGGGATCAACGGCTCTGCCTGGTTCCCGACGGCGACTTCTTCAAGGCGGTCCGAAATGGGGCCGCGTCCGTCGTGACCGATCAGATCGAGACCTTCACCGAGACCGGAATCAGACTGAAGTCCGGCGAGGAGATAGATGCGGACGTCATCATCACCGCAACCGGCCTGCAGCTCGTCACCCTCGGGGAGATGGACTTCGTCGTCGATGGTCAACAGGTGGACTTCGCCGACACGTGGACCTACAAGGGCATGGCCTACTCAGACGTGCCGAACATGGTGTCATCATTCGGCTACATCAATGCGTCGTGGACGCTCCGTGTCGACCTCACCTGCGACTACGTCTGCCGGCTGTTGAATCACATGTCCGAGGTCGGCGCTTCGATATGTGTCCCTCGGTTGCGGCCCGAAGACGCCGGGATGCCGGCTCGCCCCTGGATCGAAAACTTCTCGTCTGGCTACATGCAGCGCATGATGCCACTCCTTCCCAAACAGGGAGATCGGCAACCGTGGCTGAACATGCAGAGCTACACGGCCGAGAAGAAGCAGTTCCGCCGAGACCCGATCGACGACGGGGTCATGCGTTTCGAACGCCCAAGAGCCTGACGTCTACCAATCCATGGCCTGACCCGAGAGTTGATCGAGCACCTCTGCCGCAGTCGGTTCCCGATCCTTGAAGCTGGCCAGTCGGTTGTAAACCTCGGCGGCTGCGACGTGAAAGCCAGCGGGCAGACCGGCGTCTGCCAGCGTGGAGGCGATCTCTTCCATCTCGGCCCCAAACCTCCACGCTTTCGGAGCACCCCGGGTGGCACCCGCGTCGAGCCGAGCTGCCAGCTCAGGTTGGCTCAGGTCCCACTCGGCCCGAAGGGCTTCGGTGACACCCTCGACCTCGGCGAGCGCTGCGACCGCCAGCAACAGCGCACTCGATCCCTTCGTCCACCCGGCATAGGCCATCTTCAACGCTGAAGCCGCTCCCAGCTGGGGCCCGACACTACGTACCTCGAGATTCGAACCGGCCCACAGGCGTTCGATCAGCTCGGTGAGTTCGGATGGTCCGCTCACATACAGCCTGGCCGCGCCGGGAACCGTCGGCGGTGGTCCGACCACCGAGCCGTCCACGAAGCGCTCGAACAACCGACCGATCGAACGGCTGTGATCTGGAGAGATTGCATTTGCGTCCAGGTAGATCCCGTCGAAACCGGCCTCGGCCACCTCGCGGGCCACAGCAGCTGCCGCCGCCGGGGGGCAGATGGAAACCACGAGGTCAGCCCGACCGCAGATTTCGTCCACGGTCCGCACAGCTTCCAATCCAGCCTCGTCGGCCCGTTGGACGGTTGCGGCCGAACGGCCCGCGACGACCCACAGACGGTGCTCGGCGTTACAGCACGCTGCGAGCTCGGACCCCATGGCACCTGGATGAAGAATGCCGACCGTGGTTGTCATACCCGTCAGTCTGGCACCGCACTGGCTGGAAAATCGTCAGGCGGCGACACTGGCTGTAGTCCCCGCCCACCAGAACGGCCGAATGTACTGCGGTGACGATTTTTCGGGGTCGAAGGTCACCGGATCAGGACGTTCGTCGCGACCGACTGGGGAGGCACAGGCCATATCGTGGGACGGTCGTCCTGCCCGATAGCTCAGTCCGCTGCGCTGGAATCCACCCCGAGTGACACCCTTGCTGAAGCGCTTCTTCGAAACTCTCACCGCGGCGAGGCTTGGAAGTGGTGACGACTCGGCTGAGGCCGGGTCGACGACCCTGTCGCAACGTTCGGTCGAGGCTCTCCAGCAAGGGAGAGAAAGCAGCAAGGTTGCCGGAGTCCTCGGAGCGAACGGAGTACTGCGGTTCGTCCTGTACGCCGGGATCGGCGCTGTCGTCGGCGCGATCGTGGCACTGGTCGAGTGGGTGAGCATCGAAGTGATGCTTCATCGTCTCGAAGACGTGCCGCTCTATGTCCAGGCGTTGGCACCGGTGGTTGGCCTCGGGGTTGCCGCCGCGATCCTCCGGTTCTTCTGGCGGACCGATTCGGCAACATCTGACATGTACGTGCAGGCCTACCACGGGAATGCCGAGTTCGAGAGTCGACGTTTCCTCCCCAAGCTCGCAGCAGCGATCGCCACGGTCGGAAGCGGCGGTGCACTCGGTCTCGAGGGGCCGTCAATCTATGCCGGCTCGTCAGTAGGCCAGGCCGTGGGTCGGCGGCGACTGCCGTTTCTCGGCACACGGAGCCCCCGAGTCCTGATGGCAGCGGGCGCGGCCGCAGGTGTGGCCGCAGTCTTCAAGGCACCAGCCACCGGCGTTTTGTTTGCACTGGAGGCTCCGTACCGACGAGACGTCGCTCGCCATGCGCTCATCCCTGCGCTGGTAGCTTCCTCAGCCGCATACATCACCTTGATCTCCTTCCTGGGTTCGGATCGGCTTCTGTCGTTCGGAGCCACCGATTTCTCTTTCAATGACGAGGTTGCTGGTGCGTTGGTACTGGGTGTCTTCGCCGGCATCACGGCCCGAGGGGTCGCCAAGCTCTTCCACCATGCAAAGGACCTTGCCCACACGACCTCGTTCGCGCTTCGTCTTCCCGCTGCGGGCGCTGCGATCATCGTTGCCGCCGTCAGCGCCAACGCACTGGTTGATCGTGCCGTCACCTTGGGACCTGGCGCTGAGCTGATCTCAGAGATCGTCCTGGACCCGACGATCTCGGTGTGGACGATCATCGCCTTGTTCGGGCTTCGAGCCCTGTCCACATCGGCTGCACTGGCGGCCGGCGGGGTTGGCGGCGTCTTCATTCCGCTCGTGGTCCAGGGCCTGCTCCTGGGGCGGGTCGTCGAGGTGATCTTCGACGCTCCCTCAAACGGGTTGTACCCGGTCGTCGGCTTGGCGGCTGTGCTCGGTGCGGGCTACCGGACCCCTCTTGCGGCGGTTATGTTCGTCGCCGAGTCGACCGGACGGGCCGAGTTCGTGATTCCCGCCCTGCTGGCGACCGCCGTCTCACAGTCATTGATGGGCGAAGAGTCGGTCTCTGTTGGCCAGGTCGGCGAACGGGTTGGCCAGCTCGAGCGCAGGCTCGGACTGCCCACCTCCGAGGTGATGATCCCGATCTCAGGATTGGTTGCTCCCGACGACACGCTGCTCGAGGTCATCGACGAACTCGGCGCCGACCCCCAGTTCCTCGTCGTACCCGTCTACGACACCGAGTACCACGGACTGCTGGTGCTGTCCGACATGGCGCCGAGCCTCATGACGCTCGGGATGGAGTCAACCGTCGGAGACATCGTGCGAGACGTTCCTGCGGTCGGTGCAGAGGTTCTCGCCCGCGACGCGGCGGAACAACTGAGCACCTACAACGCCGCAGCTCTGGCCGTGCTCGATACCGACGGCGTCCCGATCGGTGTCGTGACCGCGACCTCGTTGGCGGGACTCGACCACCTCGACTGACACAGCCCGACCCCACGCCCAAACTGCGTCACCCCGCTACATCCCCCCGAAAAATCGTCGCCAGAGCACACACGATGTACCCGGGCGACGCCAGAACAGCCGAATGTGGTGGGGTGACGACAGAACGGTCATGACGGGAGCTCCGTTACCTGCTAGGAAGATCAGCATGGCTGAGCCGGAAATGCCCTGGGCGCTCGAAGTGGTGGTGGTGCCGGTCGGCGATGTCGACCGGGCCAAGGACTTTTACCACCGCCAATTGGGATTCAACCTCGATCACGACACGGTCATCGAAGGCCACGGGCGTGTTGTCCAGCTGACGCCGCCCGGTTCGGGCTGCTCGATCGTGGTCGGCCATGGCGTCGTCCCCGACATGCCGACAGGCTCGATGAAGGGTCTGCAACTGGTGGTGCCAGACATCACGCGAGCCCACGCCGAGCTCGTCGATCGCGGTGTGGAGGTCTCAGAGGTCCAGGTGCTCGGAGAGAACCCGGCCGAAACGCCCCATCCACTCGACAACGTCGGGTTCTGCTTCTTCGACGATCCCGACGGCAACAGTTGGGCGATCCAACAGATCTCGTCTCGGGGCCGGTAGCAGCAGTGCCGAACTACAAATCGCACGTGCCCCAGGTGGTCGATCCGAACGGAGTCGACCCGTCGATCGAGCCTCGCCCCATGCCGATCACCACCGATGAGAGCCGGGTCGTGACTGCTGCCGAAACCGGTGGGGAACCGCTCACCTCGTTCGAGGGGACGTCCAATCCCTACATCGACTACCAGAGCATCGACCTGCTGTTGTCATTGCAGCATCTGCGCAGCGACGGCTACGACGAGATGTGCTTCTTCGTGATGGGCCAGGTGAAGGAACTTCTCTTCCGTGGCCTGCACCACGAAATCATCAACGCCAAACTGCAGCTCGACGAGGGCGAACTCGGCAACGCCCTGGAGATTCTCACTCGGGCGATCGCGTTCGTCGACTACATCGCCGACTCCTGGAACGTGTTGTCCACCATCACCACCGAGGGATTCAACCAGTTCAGGGACACGCTGGGCACCGCCTCAGGACAACTCTCGTTCATGTATCGCCATGTCGAGTTCGCCTTGGGCAACAAGAACCGTCGTCTGGCATCGGCGCACTCGAACGTCCCTCATGTGTGGCCTGCGATGAAACAGGCACTGGAGTCCCCGAGCCTGTACGACAGTGCCATCGCCCTCCTCGCACGTCGCGGTCTCCCGATCGATGCAGAAGCGCTGGACCGCGACTGGTCCGAGACCTACCAGCCCAACCTCTCGGTTGAGGCAGCATGGCGGACCGTGTACGGAGATCCCGGAACCCACAACGAGCTCTACAAGCTCGGCGAGCAACTGACGAGACTGGACCAGCAGTTCTCGGTATACCGGTGGCGGCATTTCGTGTCGGTCGAACGCATCATCGGATACAAACCAGGGACGGGTGGATCATCGGGGGTGGCGTGGCTCGACGCTGTCACCCGACACCGATTCTTCCCCGAGTTGTGGGCTATCCGTACCTAGTGGAACACGATCACCGGTGAAGGTTGCCCTCGAGGTCTGGTCGTCGGACTACGGCCAGATCGAGTCGACCTGTCTGCTCGCGGAATCGCTCGGCCTCGATGCGTTCTACTACGGGGAGTCGCCAAACGACTTGAACCTCGACTGCTGGACCACCCTGGCGGCGCTGGCTCACGCCACCGAACGAATCCGACTCGGTCCGGTGATTTCCAACATCCTGCCGACGTATCGGAGCCAGGTGTTGTTGGCCAAACAGGCTGCAACCGTCGCTGCGATTTCGAAGGGCCGAGTCGACTTCCGCACCGGCGTAGGTGCATCTGCGACATTCGGGCGCCCGTGGTGGGAGCCGATGGGCGTCGAGTATCCCGACTACGACCAACGATTGTCCGATCTGCGACAGACCCTTGAAGCGCTCCCCCGGCTCTGGGACAAGAAATCAGATCTCTACCGGATCCCGATCACTATTGCCGCCACCGGCGCGCGGGCGATGAACCTTGCTGCGGTCCACGCTGACGTCTGGGAAACCTCGTTCTGCACCCCGAGCGAGTTCGCAAAACGCAGGCAGCAGTTCGCCGCCGTTGCAGGACACCGAGACGTGGTTCACTCACTGGAGATCGACGGATTCGTCTCGCGATCGCCGCAAGGTTTGGACCGCGTGCTCGAACTGCTTCGGACAGAGCGAGGCGAATCGGAGGATATCGATGCGGTATTCAAACGTGCCCTGGTTGGGGTCCCTGCGGACGCGGTTGTGCGATTGGGCGAGTTGGAAGCAGCGGGCGTCGACCAAGTGGTGGTGGCGCTCCATGATCCCCACGACCCCGATGCGATCGAAGCGGTCGCCGAAACCGCGGCATTGCTCCG
>JBLYYW010000122.1:0-4879 GCA_048550155.1 Acidimicrobiales bacterium
GGCTACAAGTTCGGAGTGGCCAGCGAGGTACGAGCTGATACTCCCCGCTCCCGGGCGACCCGAAGGGGCCGTGTCCATGGAGCGAGGGCCGTCAGGCCCGCTGCGAGTACATGGACCGAAGAGGCCCGAAGGCGAGCGAGGAGGGCCCCCGGAGGGACTACAGAATCGCGTCGGTTGGGAGGGCGACGATTGCGTCGGCGCCGAGGTCTCGTAGTTCTTGGAGCCGCATCCACAGTTCGTTCTTGTCGATGACCATGTGGGCTGCGACGCGGTCGGTGCGTCCCGCCAAGGGCAAGACGGTGGGGGAGTCCAACCCCGGAAACACCTTGGAGAGATCGATGACGCGGTCGGCGTCGATGTGAAGCATCACGTACTGGGTGCGTCGGGCGTTGAGGGCTGCGGTGATCCGTAGTGACATCAGATTGATGACGTCGACGTTGGCGTCTGGTGAGGTCACGAACGAGGCCTGACAACCCTGAACCGTCTCGAGGACTCGGAGGTGGTTTCGGCTCAACGATCCGCCGGTTTCTCGGAGGTCGACGATGGCGTCTGCCAGCCCAACGGCACACACTCCTTCGAGCGCTCCGCCCATGCTCACGACGGTCGCATCGATATCGCGTTCGGCGAAGAAGCGCTCGGTCCATGCCGGCAGGTGGGTTGCGACCGTTTTTCCGGCCAGGTCGTCGGCGCCGGTCCAGGGTTCGTCTTCTCGACATGCGACCACGAGGTCGGACTTGGCAAATCCCAGCCCGATCGTCGGCCAGGACTCGATTTCGTTTTCCAGTGCGGTGTCGGTGGAGATGAACGCAGCGTCGAGACGCCCGGCACGAAGCCACGCTGCGGCGTCGCGTGGTCTCATCTCGATGAATTCGATTCCCTCGGCCAGCTTGGATGCGTTCGCTCCGCGGCTGACTCGATACCCGGCCTGACGGAGAAGTTCGATCGTCTGTTCTCTGAGCCTCCCTTTGGACGGCACGGCGACCCGCATCAACGTGTTGGCGATCGGAGCGGTGGTCATGACCGTCGCTCCTCGAGCACTGTGAGGAATGCGGTCGGGTCGACCCCGACTCCGGCCATGCCAACCATCAGGTGATAGACGAGATCTGCTGCCTCGTTTGCGATGAGTTCAGCATTCACGTCGGCCCGGCCGAGCTCGAGACACACCTCGAATGCTTCCTCCATGATCTTGCGTTGACTGAATTCGCAGTCGGCCAGGAGCTTGGCGGTGTAGGAGTTGGTGTTGTCGTCTCGGCCGCGAGCTTCGATCACCGCTGCGAGATCATTGAGGATGGTGGACACTGGATCAGTCGGTGATCTGGTTCAGTACCGAGATCGTCTCGATGAGGCTGAGGGCTGCCTCAGCGCCCTTGTTGCCAACCTTGGCGCCGGCCCGGTCGAGCGCTTGTTCGAGCGTGTCGGTTGTGAGAATTCCGAAGATGACCGGCTTACCGCTGTCGAGCGCGGCTCGTTGAATGCCCGATGCCGCTTGACCGGCCACGAAGTCGTAGTGGCTGGTCGCGCCGCGAATCACCGCCCCCAGGCAAATCACGCCGTCGATGTCGTCTCGATCGGCGAGAGTCCGGGCCACCAGGGGTGCTTCGTAGGCCCCTGGGATCCACGCCAGAGTGATGTCGTTCTCGGCGGTGCCGTGGCGCTCCAGCGCATCGAGGGCACCGCTGAGCAGGCGATCGGTGATGAGTTGGTTGAAGCGGCCGCAGACGATGCCGACCCTCAACCCGTTGGCGGTCATGGAACCTGTGATGGTCTTCACCGTGCTCAGGATACGGCCTGCAAGCATCGTCGTTGGCCTCTTCGGTCGAATCGCTCACCACCCAAAGTAGGCAGACAACCGCCAATCGGGGTTCTTTGACAGAACGATAAAGAGTGTCGCTCAGGGCTTGTCCCGCCAAGGATCACTTGCCTACTGTCAGCGTCGGGTAACGGTCCGGTGTTGCTGCTTGTTGTGGCAGTTGGGTTTGTGCTGTCTTGTGGCGGGTTGTCGCTGCTTGGGCAGTCAATTTCTCGTCAACTAAGGAACCTGACTGCCGATGGAACAAGCGTGAGTGATGATGTCGCTACGGAGACGCCCGACGCCGAAATTCCGGGGAATGAGTCGGGACGACGGGGACCGTCTGCAGCGCCGCGCACTGGGGTGGTCCGACGGATAGCAGGGTTCTTTCTTGCCGCGCCCGTAGCCACAGGGATTGCCTTGATCGGTGCTGCCCTGACCTTGGTCGCCTTCTTCGGGGTCAGAGCCCTGGAGCACAGCCGTGCCGAGGTCGAGTACGACCGGACTGTTCTCGAGCAGACAACCGAGGTTCAGCAACGGCTGTCAACTCACATCCGGAAGTCCGAGGAGCTGGCGACCACGCTCAGTCTCGGTCCGATGTTTACGACCCCGGTCTTCGAAGGATTCTTCGAATCCGGCGGGCACTTCGGACAGAAACTTCAGTTTGACGGCCTCGTCGTGGCCGAACATGTCGCCGGAACGGAAGCGTTTATCACGTTGAGGGATCGGGAGACCGCCCGAGAGAATCCCAATTTCGAATACTCCTTCAATCCGCTGGCTGTCGACGAAGCTCTGGTCATCACCCGGCGCTTCGGCAACGTGTTGGACCAAGCACCAACCGGTTCTCAGCTGGACCCGGTCCTCAGCAGCTGGGTTGAGCAATCCGCCGAAACCGGATCGACGCTCGTGCAGCTCGACTCGAACGCAAGCCCGTTGTTCCCCCTCCCTGACCCTCAGGCGACCGAGGGAGCTGGATACCAGTCTCTGAACGGTCTCGTTCTCGTCACCCCTATCTACACCGCCGGTGATGAACCCCAGTTGAGAGCTGCGGTTCTCAGCCGCATCGATCTCGGAGACCTGCTCAGCGCGGTGCAGGGAACCGACGAACTCGTGGCGCTGGATCTCCTGATTGGCGACAAACTGGCAGCCTCCACCGTCGCCGAGGACCAGCGTGGGCGGGCGTTGTCAGAGGCCGCCCAGTTCTCTGTTGGTGAAGAGACGATCATCTCGGTTCAGGGGTATCGAACCGGCTTCGATATTCCCCGAAACCAGAGCAACGCCGTCCTTACCGGCGGGTTGGCCCTTTCCTTCGTCTTGGCCTGGATCGGGCGAGCGACCCGTCAGCATGCGCTTACGCTCGGAAGACTCGAACGTAGTGAGCACGACGCACGCCACGACGTTCTCACCGGACTTCTCAATCGCGCTGGTCTGACCATCGCGCTGTCCCACCGCGTGGAGGACCGTCGCCCGCCCGAGCTTGTAGGTGTGCTGTTCCTCGACCTCGACCGGTTGAAAATCATCAACGATTCGATCGGCCATACCGCTGGCGACGAGGTCTTGGCTTTCGTGTCCGACCGTCTGCGGAATGTGACGCAACCCGAAGACGTGATCGGTCGGTTCGGCGGCGACGAATTCGTGATCGTTCCCGCTCATGCTCGGTCGGTTCGGGACCTGACGCGCCTCGCTGACGCCATTATCGAGGCGCTTTCCGAGCCCTGTGTGCTGAGCGATCGCTCCATGCAGATCGTGTCAGCCAGCATCGGCATCTCATGGGTGGCCGACGCCGAGGCCAGCGCCGAGAGCATGCTCCGCGACGCCGACGTTGCCATGTACCGGGCCAAAGACGCCGGCGGCAACCGGTGGGTCGTCTTTGACGCCGACCTGAGAGAGCAGGCCCTCGCCCGTCTCGAGGTCGAACGCGAGCTACGCAAGGCGATCGCCGAGGGCCAGCTGGTGGTTCACTATCAGCCGATCGTTTCCACCAGCGATGGCACCGTCAACAAACTGGAGGCGTTGGTCCGCTGGAGCCATCCAATTCGTGGGCTCATTCCACCCGGCCAGTTCCTGTCGGTAGCCGAGGAGACCGGATTGATCGTCGAAGTCGGTGAGCACGTGCTGCGCGAGGCATGCAAACAGGCAGCTCGGTGGAGTAGCAGGGCGGGCCGCAGCGTCAGCGTGAGTGTCAATGTTGCTGAACGTCAGCTGATCGACCCAGGCTTTGCGAAAACTGTCCGGACCATCCTGAATGAAACCGGCCTCAACGCAGAACAACTCGAACTGGAGATCACCGAAGAGCTCATCATCGAGCGACTCGATCACAGGCTCACGATCCTTCGTCGCCTCGGCAGAATGGGTGTGAAGCTTGCGATCGATGACTTCGGCACCGGGCGGGCATCGTTGTCACAACTTCGCCATCTCGAAATGGTCGACACGTTGAAGGTGGATCGAGCCTTCGTGGAGAACGTCGCCAACAACGAAACTGACCAGAAGATCCTCACGGCAATCGTTGCGCTGGCAAAGAGCGTCGGGATGGAAACGGTTGCCGAAGGCGTCGAGGATGCCGACCAAGCCACTCGGATCAAAGAGAACGGTGTCGACTTCATCCAAGGCTTCTACTTCCAACGCCCCGGACCAGGGTCCGACGTCCTCCCCTTGCTGACGGCGCCCTTCGACCTCCCCTGGTCTGCTCAGCAAACGTTCCTCCTGCAATAAGGAGTCCTCAGGGTCGCTCCCGGTCATGTGGCCTAGGGTTTGACCCATGGTCCGACACCTGGTGACGTCGGGCATCAAGAGCTGGATTCTGTCGTCGGAGCGCTGAGAGATCGGTGTCCAACGCCATCTGAATCAGTTAGATTCAGGCCTGTGGACCCCCAAGACATCGATCTGAAGGCTGCATTCGGCGACGCTGCGGAGGAGGTCGACCCTGCGCAGGCCGAGGCGATGGCACAAGAGCTCACCGACGCGAGGGCACGACTGCTCGAAGCACCGGTTGCCGACGTCGTCGTCAACCATGCCATCGGCCTGTACGAACTGGCAGCGATCCATCTGACCGCTCAAGAGCCCGACTTCGAACAGACCCGGCTCGCTGTA